>NZ_DAOMQT010000028.1:51510-62496 GCF_035445465.1 Agriterribacter sp. | reverse complement strand
CAACAGGCGATGCTATGAAATACCAAAGCTTGTAAACAAAAAATCAGCGGTATGATCCTCCTTTCGCAGGGTATGATCACATTAAGCTTCGCGCCGGGGTCTTCATCAAAAGCCTTTGCGAATAGTCATGAGACCCTGGCGCTGAACGAAAAATTTGTAACCAAAAAATGCCCGATCTGGCTCTCTTTTCGCAGGGTATGATCACATTAGCTAAACGGCATTCATAAAAATTAAAATGAAGAACTGCTTTACATTATGGATTGTTTTTGCGGGGATGCTGTTCGTGGATACTTCTATGGCTCAAACCCATGATACCGGCAACCTGGTAATGATCAAATACAATAATCCCGGCCTAACGGTGGATCTTGGTGTTGGATTATGGGCCTGGCCGATGCCTATGGATTTTGATGACGACGGTGATATGGATCTGCTGGTTTCCTGTCCGGATAAGCCCTATAACGGAACTTATTTCTTTGAAAACCTCACGGGTGGGGCGGAGCCTGTATTTTCACCCGGGCGGCGTTTAACGGGAGCTTTGAAAGATGTGCAGGTTTCTTATGTCAATAACCAGCCCAGGGTATTGATTCCGGGTTATGAGCTCATTAATTTTAAAAAAACAGCCGGCGCCGAAAAGGATTCCCTGTTTCCTATCCGGGAAATTTTAAAGGATTTTAAAAAACAGCCCCGGTTTAACCAGTGGAAGCTGGTGGACTACGACAATGACGGAGACGTTGATATAATAGTGGGCGTAGATGACTGGAGCGATTACGGCTGGGACAATGCATTTAACAGTAAAGGAAAATGGGTGAATGGGCCGCTTCATGGTTATGTGTACTTAATAGAAAATGTAAATGGGGTATATGTTAACCAGGGAAGGATAAAGGCCGGGGGTAAGGAAATTGATCAGTATGGCGCACCGTCTCCTAATTTCGCCGATTTTGACGGCGATGGTGATCTTGACTTAATATGCGGCGAGTTCCTCGACAAGCTAACCTGGTTTGAGAATACCGGAACAAGGGAAAAACCGGTTTATGCGAAAGGACAAATATTAAGCAACGGAGGTGGGATGATTACAATGGATCTTGAAATGATCATTCCCGTTGCCGTTGATTTTGATGGAGACGGGCATGTAGACCTGGTAGTGGGCGATGAAGACGGCCGCGTGGCTTTTATCAGGAATACAGGAAAAGTAAAAAAAGGCATGCCGGTATTCAGGTCACCTGTTTATTTTAAGCAGCAGGCAGATCATATAAAATTTGGCGCGTTGGTTACACCTTATAGTATAGACTGGGATGATGATGGCGATGAAGACATTATTGCCGGAAATTCGGCCGGCTATATCGGGTTTATTGAAAACCTGGGAAATAATGATGGTATGCCACGCTGGGCTGCGCCGGTATTATTAAAAGCCGGTGGTACAACCATTCGTATACAGGCTGGCTATAATGGATCTATCCAGGGACCTGCCGAAGCTAAATGGGGTTATACCACGCTGTCGGTAGCCGACTGGGATGGCGATGGTTTGAAAGATATTATTATCAATTCGATTTGGGGAAAGGTGCAGTGGTATAAAAATATGGGTAAAAAGGGGGCGCCCGTGCTGGGGAGTATACAGGACGTGAAAACAGACTGGCAGGGAATTGCGCCAAAGCAGCCGAAATGGAACTGGTTTAAAGCTAACCCTGATCAACTGGTTACGCAATGGCGAACTACACCATGCGCTTTCGACTGGAATGGAGATGGAATGATGGACCTGGTGATGCTGGATCATGAAGGATACCTGGCTTATTTTGAACGCTTTGCTGATGCAAAAGGCAACCTGCTGCTAAAGCCGGGGCAAAGGATCTTTTACGGTAGCCGGTCATCCGGTTTTGATTCGAAGCACCAGGTTATAGTAAATGAGCCGGGACTGTTAAGATTAAATGTAAAGGATTATGGCGCCAGCGGAAGGGTAAAGCTTACCATTACCGACTGGAATAATGATGGCAAACCCGATATTGTATTAAACAGCCTGAATGCCTCCGTATTACTAAACCTGGGAGAAAAAAACGGAAAGGTATATTTTGAGGAAACGGGGCAGGTAAGCGATAAGGTACTTGCGGGCCATACTACCAGTCCAACGATGGTAAGCTGGGGAACGAACGCTGCCCGGGGCCTGCTGATTGGCGCGGAAGATGGGTATTTATATCTTATGAAGAGGTAATTTGAGTTGCACAAAACTGCTTAAAAATAAATTTTATTGCGTAAAGAGAGCATAATAAATGGCTTTGCGTTTTGACGCATCTAACGCCTGTAAAAAAGTAAATTATTAGATGGTAACACTTGATACATTACGAAACTTAGCCTTATCATTTCCCGAAGTGACAGAAGAACCTCATTTTGAAAAAACATCTTTCAGAGTGAAGAAGAAAATTTTTGTGACCTATGACGATAAGAATAAAAGGGCTTGTATTAAATTATCAGAAATTGACCAAAACGTTTTTTCTGCTGCCGGCAAGGCAATAATTTATCCATTGGAGAATAAATGGGGCAAACAGGGCTGGACACTAGTTGAAATGAGGAAAGTGCATAAAGACTTATTTACTGACGCATTAACAACAGCATATTGTGAAGTAGCATCTAAAAAACTTGCTGACCAGGTTAGACCAAATTACAGCGAACGAAAAACAACGAACCGCTAACAAGAGTTCCTATGGATTAACACAGGGATTTTCATCAAAAGCCTTTACGAATAGCCATGAGATCCTGGCGCTGAACGAAAGGATATTCCATGCTGCACGGCTGGCCTGCTGCTGGATAACAGTTTTAGTATTTGGCTGTGTTAGTTTTACAATTATAAGTTCTATCTATTCCGTGATACATGATATTCTGAAAATGATGGTGAAAAATAGCCATTTACTGCTCTGATAGTTTTTATAATGACTTTTATTCCGCTTTCCAATTCCAGGTAAGGTTTTGGAACATCTAAGTATATTGCCCTAATTAATCCTTCAGCCCTAATCATCCCTTTAGCATCCAAAAGCATAGCAGCGTTTCTTTTTCGTTCTTTACAATTTATCAAAATTTCCAAGAACGTTTCGTTTATAGAAGGAGTAGTTCGGATATTCATAACTTAAAATAAATTGTATTCCTTTGAAACTAAGTACCAATCCCCCGTCTTCAAAATGATAGACTATCCCGCTTTTTAAGAGATGTATTAATAAAAAGCCATTATTGCTTGCGATAGTATTTTCGTTCACTCAAATAGGAGGCTACAGACAAAACGAGCATCATAACAGCAGTAACCGGAATCCAGATAGGTATTGGCATCGGGTCTCCGGCAGCATAAGAGTGTAATCCGGACAGGTAGTAGTTTACGCCGAAATAAGTAAAGATAATTGTCCAAATCATCCACATGCCTGCTACGTTAAAAGTCCATTTACCCTTCAGCCCCGGCACCATCCTGAAATGCAGGATGGTAGCATAGAAAATTATGGAAATAAATGCCCAGGTTTCTTTCGGGTCCCAACTCCAGTAACGCCCCCAACTCTCATTTGCCCAAATTCCACCTAAGAAAGTTCCGATAGTTAGTGCAAACAATCCAATCTCAGCAGCCATTTCATTCACAATCGTCAACTCCTGAATGGAGTTTTGAATTTTTGCAGTAGGCTTTATACAGAATAGAATCAAAGAGATTATTGAGATAAGAGCAGATAGACCAAAAAAACCATAGCTTGAAGTAATAATACCTACATGCACCATTAACCAATATGATTTCAATACCGGTTCCAAAGGTGTAATCTGCGGATCAAGCATAGAACCACCATGTGCAAAGCCCATCATAATCATAGCGACTAATGCACCTGCAGCAGGAATAAACGCATTTCTGTTTTTATAAAGCAATAATCCTGCTAATACGCCAATTGATGAAATGAAAATAATGGCTTCATAGCCATTGCTCCATGGCGCATGCCCCGATAAATACCAACGAACACCCAGCCCCACAACCTGCACTGCCAAAGCAAGAACTATTATGCCGAGTAATACTTTAGTTAATATCCGAACTGCGTGATTAATTTTAGAACCTGATGATAATACTTCTGCAAAACCAAGTATGATCATTGAAATTCCCAAAAGGCTATAAGTAACCATCAGCCACAGGAAGATATTTGCATGATTATACAGGATTTCCAAATTAACTTTTGTATCAGATGGAATGATGTCCTTACTCCATGTTTTTTGAAAGTTGCTAATGCTCGC
The DNA here is from genome assembly GCF_035445465.1 of Agriterribacter sp. Lineage (NCBI taxonomy): Bacteria > Pseudomonadati > Bacteroidota > Chitinophagia > Chitinophagales > Chitinophagaceae > Agriterribacter > Agriterribacter sp. Next base: position 58,257 of record NZ_DAOMQT010000028.1, on the reverse strand, counting down.
TAATATTTCATTGGTATTTTCCCAGTTTCCGGTTTGCAAACTTTGTTTTACGTCATTAAAATAAAGTGCAATAAATGCATAAGCAGCCGAATCAAGTGCTACAGGATTATTCTCAGAGCTATAGACCCAACTTCTCCATGTATGTGACGGATCGTTTCTAACCGGAATAATCTTAGTAAAATACCCGTAAATAATATTGCCGAAAATATTATATCGTTCTGTTACACTTATCAGTTCTTTATCATAATTTGATTGTTCTGCCTTACGTTTGCTGAATGATGCTTTATACTGATTTTGCAACCTGAATTCACCCGTGGCGGTATCCATCAAATTGGCAAAAGTTGTATAGCCATCTGCATTAGCGCCGGTTTCTTTAGCCAGTTCATCGCCGCCTTTTTTGCCTACATATATCATTGGCTGAACAAACCAGTAAGCCGGATCGAGTTGCATAGATAAAAACCACTGCACAGGTGATAGCAGCTCGTATTTATCCTTTTTATAAATCTTACGCAGCAATTCTAATGTATGTGTATCCATTGGTTTTATTCTACCCTGAAAGTCCTGAACCAGCAGGTGGCCAAACTTATCAGCGTGATTTGTACTTATAGCCTTACCACCTAATTCACCCTGTTTGAAAAATAGTTCTACTTCCTTTTGAGCATGTGAGGTGTCGATCCTTTCTTGTACTGAATTTTGAGCATTGGCAAAAGAGATCATCAATATCACAGGAATTAGTACTACAACTTTCCTATGTATGTCTTTCAGCCGTTGATTCAATTTCCAAATATGAGTTCGCTTCCGGAAGAGTGTAAGGAACATCCCAGGGAATAAAAAGAAGTAGCCGGTATAGGTAATTCTTGTTCCCCACCAGTCTTTGTTTACAGAAAGAATAGTACCTGATTCATCGGGGAAATAACTTGCCTGAAAGAATCTGTAACCACTGTAGTCCATAACATTGTTCATGTAAATATGATGCGGCGTTTCTTTTGCATCATCAATAACGGTTACCCTGCTTTCATAGGAAGAAGCATTGTTAGAGCCCGGATAGCGGTCTAATTTAAAATCATCACAACGAAGTGAAAAGGGCGTTTTTATCAATTTTGAACCATAACCAATCGCAATTTCCAATCTGTTAATATTGGTTTTAACGCTGTAGGCAGTTATGCCTTTTCCACCCTGCACTATAACAGTATCTTTTTCATTTCCGGAACTAATTTCCAGCTTCACCATACTTAAAAGATCTTTATCTGTCATATTGCTTTTATCGCCGCTGTAATAGACAATTTTGCCGGCAAATGCAGGATTGGGTATAATAAAGTTTGTATTATTGATTGTATAAAGCGTTCTGAAACCCAATGAGGTTAACTCATTTGCTTTTATTGTTCCTGATTGTTGTGCCAGTAAAGCAGTATCGGTAACTACTCCTGCCTGTTGGCCCTGCATAGACATGTACTGCCCGGCTAAAGGCGGGTTAATCATTATGCTATCTCCTTTTTCTATTAATTGCACCGTTCCCTGAACCGGGTTATTGAAGCTGAATAAAATACCCCCTATAGTTTTTATCTCACCATTGAAAATATAATTATTCTCTCGTCCGCTCTGCCCTGTTGTTATGATAGTAAGAATTTTATGACCTGAGGTTGTTTTTTGTATAGAATCTTTAACAAGTGGGATATAATCAAGAGATTTTATTTTGACTGTTTTTTTATCAAACGCATAACTTTCTCTGAAATTTCTTTTAAATGGCCATCTTGTATTTTTTTCATTAAAGTACGACATCGTATAAGGATGCTGATCATAAGTAATAGATTTTACGCCATCATTAATATTTACTTTGATGTAGGTAAGGTCGCTAATGATTTCATTAGAGGTCTCACCTTCTTTTATAGGCATTTGCCCCTCAAAAGCCAAATAGCGTGTTATTGCACCACCTAAGAATATTAGAATGAATGCAATGTGAAAAATCAGAATGGGCCATTTTTCTTTTTTTGTTAATTGATAGATTTTAATGTTGAAGACAAAAATAATGATGATCCACAGCATTAGTATCTCAAACCATTTGGCATTATAAATCAGCATTTTTGCTGTTGGCGTATCATAGTCATTTTCTACGAAAGTGGCTACTGCCATAGAGCAGGCAAAAATGAATAACAATGCAGTCATTGTTTTCGTAGAGAAAAAAAATCTTTCTATGCGAGTCATTATTTATTTCGTTTATCCATGCAAATACACCATTCCTGCAAAATATTTGATACGGCTTCTCATGTTGCTATCTAATTCAGGTGTCTTTTAAAAAGTAAATCTCCCGGGAGTCTTTAACCTCCCAGGAGATACAAGACAACCTTACATAATTAGAGTGATTTTAAATATTCAGTAAGATCTGTTTTTTCCTGAGTGGTTAGGCCCAGGCTTTTCGATGTATTATATTTATCTACAACTGCTGATAAAGTTGCGGCTGAACCATCGTGAAAGTAGGGAGCATGTTGCCATATCCCTTTAAGCGGTGTAACTCTCCATTGTTTTGTAGCTGAGCGGTTCACATAATCTTTATCGGTGGCTACAGAAGCACTTTGGGGATGAAGTATTCCTCCATTCGTAACGTCAGTAAACCGGGGGCCTGAATGACACGTAGCACACTGGGCCTTGTTATTAAACAAAATTTTCCCTCTTGCCGCCACAGTAGCGTCAAATGAACCTGCCGGCGCCTGTGGAGCGGCAAGTGAAAATTGATAAGCTTGCAATGCAGGCAATTTATCTGTTACCAAATCAGCTCCGCCGCCGGTATTATCTACATTGAAACTAATACGAGTATCGTTGAATTTTCCATGGCCACCCATCTGGGTTACTGCAACATAACGGTTCCAATAGGCAACAGGCCCAACTGATTCATGTTGAACATCACCATCTCCGGTAAAGATGGCTTTAGGCAAACCATATAATCCAAAAGCAGGCGGTATTACCACAGGGTTATTCAGCCCATCATGATTAAACCTTGGGTCATATTTACCTTTACCCCATGACGCATAAACAGCCTTTTGAGTAGCGCTCAGTGATGGTGATAAAGAAATAATAAAGCCAGGGTCTAAATCTCTGTTGGGATAACCATCTAAACGATTTCCAATACCCGGAGCAAATGAATTGTCAACAGTAGAGTGACATAAAGCGCAAGTAATACCCACACGATCTAACTTTAAAGTTCCTTCAGTGGTTGTACTCACCTGACCTTTAACACCTACTACCGCATTCAGTTGAAGCAAAGCAAGTGTGGTTTGAGGATCGGTTAAACTTATTGAGCCGTTTTGAACACCTGTAACAACCGCAGCGGGTAATGCAGATGCATCTACCTTTAAACCAACACTCAAAGCAGTTGTAGGGTCTACGGCTGCTTCAATTACCTGGTTCATTTTTAAAACATCTGTCCAGGTAGTTTCGTCACCAAAAGTTTCATAGCGAAATATGTCCTTTCCCTGATTAACCAATGCGGGGTCTAATGCAGGTAAACTCAAGTCGCCTTCACCTGCATCCTGGCGATGATCATTATCCGTTTTTTTACAGTTAGACAGAGAAATGACTATAAGTGAAGCCATTCCCAAAAGTGTTAATCTTGATCTCATGATATTAATTTATTTAAACGTTTGTAAGTAATGTGCAACTTCTTTTCAAAGTGTTTACATAGTTAGAGTAAATCACTTTTGCTTAGGTTACAAAAACCAAAAAATAAACTTGCACCATTGTGTGATTAGGCTGCAAGTGCATATCTTAAATAATTAACAGGGTTTTGTTGCTGATGTTAACATTATGATGGTTTATTATTCTGTTGCTGCTTTAACGACATTAAAACGCTTCCTTTACGATAAAACTATCCGCAATACCCAGAGAAGATAAATGCTTTTCTACTACCTGCATCATTGGTTCAGGTCCACAGAGATAGAAATATTGGGAATGTTCGTTTGTATGTTTTTTTATCAGGTCTGCCGAAATAAAACCGTGTTCATAATTTGCGATTTTTTCGTCAGATAGTATATTGATGAAATTGTTGCCCAGGAGTTGACGAAATTGGTCTTCGAGGATAATGTCTGCCTTTGTTTTGTTGGCAAAGATGAGCTTGTTATTACCCACTTTGTCTTCTTTTTTAAGTTGTTTTAAGATGGCAATAAATGGCGTAACGCCTGCTCCGCCTGCAATAAAAATGCCTTCACCTTTGTATGTTATGTCACCAAAAACATCATGAATTAGCATTTCATCTCCTTTGTTAAGCGAAAGTAGTTGTGCTGTAACGCCATTGCGTGACGAATATGTTTTAATGGTAAATTCTATGTACTCATCATCAGGCAAAGAAGTAAATGTAAATGCTCTTAGCTCTTGTTCCCAGTTTTGCTTGCTTATAGATATGTCCACGGCTTGCCCGGGCTGATAGTTTATTGATGCCGGTTTTTCAGCAACAATTTTAAGTACGTCGTGTGTAAGATGCTCAATGGCTATTATTTTAACTTGTTCCATTATGAATTATCTTTTGTTGTAAATGTGGGATAGAAATTCCTGCCTGATAGTTTCGTTCTCAAACTGTCCCGAATATTGAGCGGTATGTGTTATGCTGTTGGTGTCTTTAATGCCTCTTGAAGCAATGCATAAATGGTCGGCTTCAACTACAACCGCCACATCATTATGCTGCAATGCTTCCTTTAATGCTTCCGAAATTTGAATTGTTAGCCGTTCCTGTACTTGCGGACGTTTGGCATAATACTGTACCAATCGGTTAATTTTTGACAACCCGATAACCTGCTTGTCGGGAATATAAGCAACGTGTACCTTTCCAATTATCGGAACAAAATGATGTTCACAATTAGAGTACAACGTAATGTCCTTTTCAATCAGCATTCTCTTATAACCGTATTTATTTTTAAATAAACTGATTTCGGGTTTGTTGTCAGGGTTTAATCCGCTGAACATTTCTTTTACAAACATTTTTGCCACTCTTCCTGGCGTTCCGCACAAGCTGTCATCATAAAGATTAAGTCCGAGTGTATGCATTATTTGAGCAAAATGGTGCTCTATTTTTTTTATCTTTTCACTATCGCTCAATTCAGAAGCATTGCTGTGCATGAGCATATCTGTTATGGTTTCGTCCAATTCTGTATTTATCATTACCTGTATTTAATAGTCAGAGTTTATTTATTTTATGCATTACGTTTTCTACCATTGGGTCGCAGTAAATCAAATTAAATTCAAAGAGTTCATTGGCAGAATAAGCGTTTTCTATATCTCTCCGTAACATTATTTTCGCTCTATTCAACCTAACTTTTACATTTGCTTCACTAATACCTAACATTTCTGCGGTTTCTGAAACATTTAATCCGTTTATTTCACGTAACGAAAAAACCATCCGGTAATCAAAAGGAATTTTCCGAAGAGCGTTTTCGACAATATGCCCCAGCTCACGATTTTGAATTATCTTGTCGGGATCGTTATTCCTATTACTAAACATTGGCGTTGAATATTCGTTTGCATCTTGCATAATTTCGTTTTTAAAACTTGCCTTCCCCCGTTTCCTATAACAATTGTTCATCATTATCCGGATAATCCACGTTTTAAACCCGGCACGACCTTCAAACTGCAGCAGGTTCTTATACGCATCAATGAAGGTTTCCTGCATTAAGTCCTGTGTATCTTCGTGATTGTAGTTATACGACCTCCCGATTTTATATAGATAAGGATTGAAGCGTCTGACTATAATTTCATAGAGAGCCTTTTCCCCGTCTATAACCCGTCCGATAATTTCTGCTTCGGTAAAATTTTCTAACTGAACCATATTTATGCAACGATTTTAGATATTCTTGCCATTGATAGGGCTGAAATCGCCATTACAAGGTCACGTACTGCTACATCTATATAAGTGAAGCCAATTAACAATGTCAGTGCCACTACTGTCAGCCACCCTGCAACGATGTACCCGCCGATTTGGGTTCTTTTCAGTACAATGATGCCTGCTGCAATCTCAATAATGCCCACAATCATCATAAAAACCGAAGCGGAAAACGGCAAAAGACTTGCGATTGACGGATTAACGTACTGTTCCCAATGGGTCAGCAGGTTAGTGAATTTGTCTGCTCCCGCAACAATAGGAACAATAACGAAAGTGTACTTTAATAGATTGAATGTTTGTTTCAATGCCTGTTGTGAATTATTTGATTCCATTTTTATTATCTGTTTATAGGCGATTAAGCTTGGCATCCATCTCTTTGTGGTCATTATAAAATGCATCTGCAGTTAGTAGAGTCCACTACATGTGAGCTGACCATAACTCCCGCATGGCTTTGTTTAACTCTTGATATTTTGCGCTTTTCTGCAACTTAGTAGAAAGTAACACCTTTCATTTCTGAATGATACATTTGCTGTGCATTTACAGCAGAAGCCGTTATAATTAAGACAAAAATGATTGTTAACCTTTTCTTTTTTTACTTTTAAGTTGCTTTATATCTATTAGAGTAACCGAAGAATGGAAAGGTTACAAAAACCGTAGGAGAGTTGAATATATGGGTTGAGGTTAACTGGAATTGTCGCAAATGCGCAGTTGAAGGCTTCTAATTGTTCATCCCTTTTTTGTTGACGTGGTTTGTAATGGTTTTTCCATCGTTTAATTTGCGGCCCTTTTTGGATGTGTACGTGATGAGGCACCTGGTAATTGATGCTGCTATGAACCCGCCTGTAATTTAAGCTTCGCGCCGGGGTCTTCATCAAAAGCCGTTG
>NZ_DAOMQT010000028.1:28170-51410 GCF_035445465.1 Agriterribacter sp. | reverse complement strand
TGGGTTAGCCATGAGACCCTGGCGCTAAGCGATTCGCCGGGGTCTCACGCTTAACACAGTTGCCAGGCTGTGAAGACCCCGTCGGGAAGATAAGCTATGACCCTAGCGCTGAAACTTCGCCGGGTTCTCGCTCTTCATACAACTGTCTGGCTGTGAAGACGCTGTTGAGACAGAATGGATATTTTAGTGGTAGCTAGCTTCGCGCCGGGGTCTTCATCAAAAGCCGTTGTGGGTTAGCCATGAGACCCTGGCGCTAAGCGATTCGCCGGGGTCTCACGCTTAACGCAGTTGTCAGGCTGTGAAGACCCCGTCGGGATGAAAGATTATACCGTAAAGCCATTAATCATCTTTGCTTTCTTCCAGGTCGTTATGTTCATCGCCGCCCAGGCTGTAGTAATTATTTTCCTCATCCTCCTCACGAATCGCCTCATTTTCATCATCCAGCTCTGAGCCGGGAACATCAAGTCCGGCATCCATGCTTTCTTTGTTTTCATCATTGGGCGGCACCCTGTCTTCCTGTTCGTAAATATCTTCCTTACGCGGATAATGCGGATATCCCGGGAAGTCTTTATCATCTTCCGGACTGGGTTCCTGCTTTTTTATTTTCTTATCCATACCATCACTTTTAGGTTACTAAATGAATGCCCTTTACAAATTTCCTTAAAATTACCGGATGTTTCAAAGGTATTATTTGATTTTACTGTTGATGTAATCAACCTGCTCCTGTATGGCTGCTGCATCGGCAGCAACATTTTTCATGGCAGTTTTTTGATTGGCTATGGTTTTAAGCAGCACGTTATTTACAAAAGGGTAAATGTCTTGCTGGTAAGCAGCGGGTATCTGGTCGCGGAATAATACAAGCGCATCCGTTGCTTTTTTTACGGCTTCCGTATTCTGAAGCTGTATGGCGTAATAGGCCACAATGTTCGCGTTCTCTACTTTGGCCTGCCCAAAGGGTAAAGCATTATACCAGTTTAATACATAGTCCAGGTCTTCCACTTTACTGTTTTCAGCAAAAACGTTGCTGATCGCTTCAGCCAGCTTCCCTTTCGTTTTCGTGGCGGTTAATTTTTTTGCTTCAGTATAAGATTCGGGTTTATCTAACTGGTTCAGCGATAAGAGGGCGGCTCCCGCTACGCTGTAAGACGAATCGTTAACGCTTCTTTGTATCAGTTCTTTGTAGATCGGCTTATCATACAGGCTTAAAGCCATTAGCGCTTCTGCCCTCACTGTAGGTTCGGGATCGCCTTTGGCAACAATAAAGATGGTTGATTCAAGCGCCTGTTTTACGTTTTCTTTTGTCAGGTCTGCCGAATGGAGGGCAAATATTCTCAATTCAAGGTACCTGTCTCTTAAAGCGGTTTTAAGCAGATCTACTGCGGCTGTGCTGTCCTGTAAAGCAGCGCATCCGCTTATGGCCTCCCTTCTGTCAACATACGAACCAGCAACCGTATATTGGTGTATATAGTTGGCAAGCGATTTGCCTGTTTCTTTTTTCTCGCAGAGCAGTATTTTATCGCCGTCAAAATTTACGAGGTCGGGTTGGGCAGCCACGGTAAACGTGAAGGTCTGGTCTTTCTGATCAACCCAAACAGGATGACGTTTCTTTTCCTTTCCATTGTATATATCAATAGCAACCGGTAAAATAAACGCAGCCTCTGCCTGGGTTTGCTTTACCTGTACGGAAACCGTTTTGCTGCTGTCGTTGTACGAATAATCAATGGTAAGCTTAGGATGTCCGCTGCCAAAATACCATTGGTTAAAGAACCAGTTCAAATCGCGTCCGCTTATTTCTTCTAAGGCAAGGCGTAACTGGTGGGCTTCCGCACTATTGAATTTATGCGTGGTAAGATATACATTCAATCCTTTATAAAAAGCATCATCGCCTAAATAGTTTCTCAGCATGTTCAATATTCTTCCACCCTTCTGGTAGCTCACCAGGTCAAACATATCCTCCCTGTCTTTGTAGTGAAAACGGACCAATGGCTTCTTGGCATCTTCCGGGCTGCTGAGGTACTGCTGCATGTTTTTATAGTTTTCAGCATCTCCTGCGTCCTTTCCGTATTTGTGTTCATTCCACAGTACCTGGCTAAAATTGGCGAAAGACTCATTAACGGTAAGATTGCTCCAGCTTTTGGCGGTAACATAATCGCCAAACCAGTGATGAAAAAGTTCATGCGCTATCGTGTTTTCCCATGCGTTGCCATCAAGCAGCTGCCTCGAATCCTGCTGTGCGCTCTCCTGGTGCAGTGTGGCGGTGGTATTTTCCATAGCGCCGCTTACATAATCCCTGGCAGTCATTTGCGCGTATTTTGGCCAGGGATAAGATACGCCGGTAATCTTTTCAAAAAATGCGATCATCTCCGGTGTATTACCAAAGATTTTTTTGGCAACACCTGCGTACTCTTTTTCTACATAATAGCTTACTTCTTTTCCTTTATAGAGGTCTTTGATAACCGCGTAATCGCCGATGCCTATAAAAAACAGGTAGGGAGCGTGGGGAAGATCCATCTTCCAGTAATCTGTTCTGGTGCCATCTGCATTCTTTTGCTGCTGTAATAATTTACCATTGCTGAGGGTAACATATTTTGATGGAACAATAAGAAAAAATTCCTGCGTACTTTTTTGGTTGGGCTTATCAATGGTTGGGCACCAAACCGAAGTGCTTTCTGTTTCACCCTGCGTCCATATTTGAGTAGGCTTGTTTTTTTCTTCACCCAGCGGGTTGATAAAGTACAACCCCTTGTCATCTTTTATAGCTTCGCTGCCACCTTTAGCCAGCTCATTGGGCTTTGCCGTATAATCAATATAAATTTTATATTCTTCTCCTTTGCCGTATGTTTTATCCAGCCTGATATTGATCTGCAGGCCATCGTATGTATATTTTAAAGGTTTCGTAGCAGTGCGCTGCACTATGGCAACGGCTTTTATCTCCATTCCCTTGGCATCTAATACCACCGAATCCGTGCTGTAAAAATGAGGTTCTAAGGTAATCCACACTTTGCCATACATGTAAGCCTTTTCATAATCGAACCTGGCCTCCAGCTTGGTGTGCACCAGGTTAGTTAACTTTTCGGGTGCCGCCCGGTAAATGCCGGGTGAGGTATTGGTGCCGGGAACCGTTTGCGCATACAGTAGGGCCGGGAAAACGGCAATCAATAGTAAGCCTGATAATTTTTTCACGTTAAAAACGATTTAATAACAGAAATGAATTCAAATAACATACCTTTTATATATGCAATGCTGTAAAATGCCGGATTAACGATGGTTAGTCCGGGTATTATGCTAACAATTTACATTACACACATTATAACACAATAATACTAACATTTATTACGATTTATTAAAGCTGTAAAATTCCTGCATATACAGGAAATAATGTTTTTTTTACATGAATGGCAGCTATTTCATCTTTTGCAGTAGTTTTGTTAGCTGTTTAAGGATAACGCAAAGCGCGCCGGCGTAAGAAAATCTATAGTTTGCATGAACGTACTGCGGAAACTAGTTTTTATTTTTATGTTCTTTGTACTGGTTAAAAATGGTTTTAGCCAGGAGCAGTATTATATATACATACAATCGCAGAACCACCAATCCTTTTATAGCCGTATAGGCTCAGAAACGTTTACTTCTTCCGGAAACGGCTATTTACTCCTTCCCGGGCTTACAAAAAACACATATGAGCTTATAATAGGTTTCCCGGGAGCAAAAATATCCGAATGGCGCTTTAATTGTACGGTTAATGACACAGACCTCGGCTTTATATTGAAAGATGCGGGTGTGGCAGGAGTGCAGTTATTGCATCTTGACCAAAAAGGTACGCTAACGGGAAAGGTTGTGGAACAGCATATGGAAGTAAAGGCAAACATTGCTCCGCTGCCGGGCGTTATCAGTGATGATCCGTTTTCGGCTATGCTTGCCGGTGTGGTAAATGATCCCTCTATACGGCAACAGCTTGTAATTGTTGATAAAAAAACGGCGCCCGTGAATAACGATACTGGGGAATCTTCCATTACCGGTGCGGCACCTGCAGTACCGGTAAGCGTTAGTACAGACAATAACAAGCCCGCTGAGCCCGTTGCGTCTGCGGTGCTGCAGGAGGAGATTAAAACAAGTATTGCAGAATCGGAAACTAAAAAGAACGAAACTTTTGTTGTACGGGAAATAGAAAAAACAAACTCCGCTGAAGCGGAAAAGCTGGCTGCAACCGGAGCGGTTCAGAAAGGCGATAAGACCGTTGCAGCAAACACACAAAAGCAATATGAGCCGTTTGTAGTAAAGGAAGTTACGGAACCCGTTAATGCTGGGGCTAAAACAGAAAACGTTGGCGTACCTGCAGCAGCGCAAAAAAGGGATAGCGGTGTATTGGCCGCGGCAAAGGAGCAGGAACCTTTTGTGGTAAAAGAAGTAATTACGAAACGCAATGATGCCGAAACCAGGCAGACGGCTCATACTGCCACAAAAAAAGATGCAGACAATAATGAAACGGTAAAGTACCTGCCTTTTGTTATAAAGCCGGCTGATAAAACAGATAACAATGAAGCTGCTAAATCTTCGAATGCCCTAACAGAGAAGAAAGCGGATTCGGTGACAGCCGTTGCTGCTGAAAAGAAGCCGTTGCCACCGGTAAAAAGCGGGGATAATCCCGGGCAGGCTGAAAAGGATAAAACGGTAAAATCCGGAACAGAAATACCGGCTAACGGATCAGCTACTGCTACTCAGAAAGGGAAGCCCGCTCCGGACGTGCAAAAAGCCATATTATCTGCTGTTAAGAAAACATTAGAACGGAAAAGCAGAGATGGTGTTGACCTGATCTATGTTGATGAAAATGTAAACGGAGCGAAAGACACTATTCGCATCTTCATACCCGTGCTTAAATAATACATAAATAGCGTTACGTCAAGCAAATTATGACTGTATGTTATCGTAAAAGTGAGCAGTTAAACATGAACAGGCAATGGGGAATGTAATTCACCATTCACTTTTCACCATTAACACAGCACTGTCGCTGCATTAAAAAATACTATTGCTTAACAAATTTTGCTGTCAGCACCTGCCCGCTGCGCTGTAATTTTATTAGATATATCCCTGCTTTTAAGGTGTTGATGGAAACCATTCTTCCCGCAGTATTATTGCCTTCAAGAACGGATCTTCCTGTAGCATCGTAAATGCGGTAGGTTCCGGGTGCAGTTTGCTCCTCATCATTGAACCGGAGTGTAATAACCGATGAAGCGGGGTTGGGAAATATGCTCAAACGCGGACTGGCATCTGTTGGTTGCGGTTCGGGTGAAGCGCTGGTATTCCAGGGTTTGCTTAAAGCGGCGGAGTGCAGCAGGCTTTCCCGGGGGGCAGATACAGCGAACAGGTCATGTATTTTTTGTTTTTGTCCCGGTGTGAACATATGCAAGCAGGCATCATCCGAAAAATCCATGAAGTTCATGAACATATCTCCCGAAGAAAGCGGGTTGCAACTGTTGGCGGTAATTTGCGGAAAGGAAGGGCAGCCGCTGTTGTATGTTTTTTGGGGCGGCGTATCATCCACACCGTCATCGCCGCAATCCGTATCTCCCCAAAGATGTTTCAGGTTAAGCCAGTGCCCCACCTCGTGCGTGGTGGTTCTGCCTTTGTTGTAGGCGGTATTATTATTGCCCGAAAGGCCAAATACATCTGTGCGAATAACCACGCCGTCCTTTTCCGGCGAAGCGCCGGGAAAAGTAGCATAACCCAATAAGCTTTTGGTAAGATTGCATACCCATATGTTAAGATAATAACGGCTGTCCCATGCATCATTTCCATCCGATGCCGAAAATTTCATTTTATCATCCTGCTGCCAGGATAAGCGGTCTGTTCTTTTTCGAACGATCCCTGTTGTTGCCCGGCCTTCGGGATCTGTTTTTGCCAGTTCAAACTGTATGCTGCAATCGGCGGCAAAAGAAGCAAATGCAAGTGGGATCTGTGCGGTATCGGCATTCTGTTTCCGGAAATCGTTATTCAATATATTCAGTTGCGACAGTACCTGCGCGTCAGTGATGTTTTGTGCGGGAGTATTATATAAGATGTGTATTACAACAGGAATGGTAATAACGGGCATATCTGCCACGCCGGCGTCCTGCTCCTTTTTTGAAACGAAGGGGCGCAGCTTTGCCGCGTTCTCTATTTGATTATACCGCAGCCGTAATGCGGGATCATTATTCAACTGGCTTTGCCAGTATTCATTTGTTGCACAGTTGCGCTGGCCGCTAACCAGCAGGGAACTGCAGCAAACGATGAGGGTAAACAGAAAAAATTTCATGAGCTGATTTTTTATGATCAGCTTTTCAAGGTGATATTAAATTTAAAGGCAATAGCCGTACCGGCAAGGGCAAAGGACTATGCTTATCCGTATCTTTCGGTTTTTACAGAGGATGAACAGGTAATGGCAGATCAGGAGGAATTGGATCAGGCTTAGCCTGTATTTGTGGCGTGCGCTGTGGGGCAAAGTAATCTAATATTTGCAGCATATACAACTTTACCGCGATGGTTTTCGATGGTTTGCTGGTAATTGACGGTTAAAAATATGGGTTATCCACCACACATCATGCTCAAAACTTTATTTTTGCAGCAATTGGTTATGATATGATAAAAAAAACATCCCTTTTCGTTTTTTGTATGGCTTTGTTCTGGTCATGTAACAATAGCAGTTCCTCCGGCTCGGGGGTAGATGTTCCTGTAAACAATATCCCTCCGCCCTCACCCGTGAGTTACACCTTACTGAATATCTATCCCCACGATACAACGGCGTTTACGCAGGGGCTTGTGTTTCACAACGATCATTTGTATGAAGGCACAGGACAAAAAAAGGCTTCTACCCTGCGTAAAGTAGATTACAAAACCGGGAACATTCAAAAAAAGATTGATATAGACCCTGATCTGTTTGGTGAGGGCATTACTATTTTAAACGACACCCTTTACCAGCTAACCTGGCAGGACCATATTGTGCTGGTGTATAGTCTTAAGGATCTAAAAAAGGTAAGAACGGTATACTGGAACAGGGAGGGCTGGGGGCTTACGCACGATAGTACCCACCTGATCATAAGCGACGGTACGGATAAATTATATTTCGTTCGGCCCGGTGATTTTAAGCTGATGAAGATCGTATCCGTATACAACCACCTTGGCCCGGTAAACAATCTCAATGAGCTGGAATATATAAACGGTTACGTATATGCGAATCAATGGGAAACAAACTATATCCTGAAAATAGATCCTTCTTCAGGATGGGTAGCAGGCATACTTGACTTTACAGATGCGCTTAAAAGGTTCGCGAATATTAATTATGATAAAGAAGCCGTGCAGGAAGGCGCAGTGCTGAATGGTGTGGCATGGGATGCTGCAACCAGCAGGATGTTTGTTACCGGCAAGCTGTGGCCGAAAGTATTGGAGGTGAAGCTGAATTGAAGTTTGTAGTTTGATAGTTTATGGTTTATAGTTACGTTGAAGCGTACATCCTGATAGCTAATAAATCCGAAGCACAAAGCTCGAAATCCGAAGCGGATGTGGCAACCATAAACCACAAACAATAAACCGTAAACTAAAAAAATCTGAAGCGGAATGCAATCTCAAACCCGCCTGCCGGACGGGCAGGTATTAAATTTCAAATTTCAAATCCTTCAACTGACATCTCGCCATTTAAGTATTCAAACCTATCGTTAGTAGTATCCCACTGATACCTGACTGCTGATAGCCGACACCTCTCTGCATATGCTATGATTTTCTCATGCGGTATTTTTTAGCCACTTTCGGGTTATTGAAATACTTATCCAGCTCTTCAGGTGAATCGCCAAATTCAACAACAGGAACCTCTATCAATTGTAATTGGATCTGCTTTAATTCCTCCCTTAGCTTTTGGCTTTTATTAATCAGTTCCGGATCTTTTTCACCTACCAGCACGTTATTCTGGAGCAGGTAGTCTAAGCGTTTAATGCTGTTACGTACAAGCGTTGCAGAATTTTGTTCCTCTTTTTTAACAGGCGATACCGATTCTTTTACCGGCACCATCGCCACGCCAACACTGGGTAATATTTTACCGGCAGTTTTTTGTCCGTCTGTTGGTAAAGATGAAAATACGGTTCCTCCCAGCGAAGAAGCCGCTGAGGTAAGATCAAAGGTAGTGCGGGCGCCGCGGGTTGATTTTATCTTTTTATCCAACTCCATAAAAGTGGCTTTCAGGCGGTTAGAATAGGCCTGGATACTTCTTACGATCTCATTGTATTCGAGTACCTTTTGCGGGTAATTGATATTTTCTTTCACTACGATCCGGATGGTTGCCGTATCCCGCACATTAAATTTATTGGCCCCCACAAAATTAACGATCACTTCTTTTTGCTTGTCTTTATCGGATGGCTTAACAAAGCCAAACGGCGGCGACCATTTAAAATCATCTCCGCATTTGGTTACGGTTCCAATGGTTTTAATCGGGTAATTACTGGTCATCGTAATATTTTCGATAGGGAAATTCCCGTCTTCACACTGCACTTTAAAGCTAACACTGTCACCCTCATCTACATACAATATGTTGTTAACGCTCGGTTTTATTTTAGAAGGAATGATCTCTGTATTAAAAAACAGCAGAGTAAAAGAAGTATCTATTTTATCTTTAGGGTCATCCAAGTTCTGCACACCCAGATCTACCTTGTAATCCAAATCGTATTTGAGCCTGCCGGAAAGGAAGAATGCCTTTTCAGCCTTGAAGGTTAAGAGTCCGCTGTTTCGCTCAATCTTAAGTCCCACCGGAGAATTTTTCAGGAACCAGTAATACTGCGATTGATCTTTGTTTATATCCAGCTTATATTGCAGGGTGGAATCCACATGCAGGGTAATATAAGGGTTCAGGTTCCTTATTCTCAATACCGAATCTTCCTGGGGAATAGTGCGAAAAATAGTATCGGATTTAGCCGTGTCTGTTTTCAGCGAATCTATGACCTGTGAAAATGACGGGAGAGCAAAACCTATCAATAAAACCAAGATGAACGCAAACTTATTATTGATCAATTTGCTGGTTTTTTAGAGGGTTAAAAAATTAAGTAGCGCAAATTTAATGCTTTATTTCATACATCACTCAAAGTACAGTGCATAATCGCACAGGGCAGGAATATAATAAACACCTGAATGTTAATGTTTTCAAAAAAAGGCTGACTACAAAGAGCCAGCCTGCTTCAAAACCAATGCGTACATTATTCTGTATAACAAAATCCGAAACTATCATTTACTGAATATCTATCTGCTTGGTAACAGCCTGCGCTTCCGCTTTCTTAGGTAAAAGCACTTTTAATATACCATCTTCATATTTACCCTGAATATTATCGGAATCAATTTTATCACTTATGGTAAAACTCCGTTTAAAGCTTTTGTACTTAAATTCCCTGCGCACTGTTTTGTAATCATCGCTTTTGGTTTCTTCTTTTTGTTCATAGGAAATGGTCAGTAAACCATTTTCAACTTTAAGTTTAATGTCTTCTTTTTTTAATCCGGGTGCATTGAGCTCAAGGTGATAGGCTTCATTGGTTTCATGAATATTTACGGGCACGCTGTTGTATTGAACCGCGTTGTCGTCTTTACCCAGGTTTGTCCATTCATTCAGCCATTCATCCAGGAAGCTGCCGTATGCTTTTTTTGCCGGGGATCCGTTTACTTTTACGAGTGTCATAGTTTGTTATTTTAATCGTTATTAATTTTTGTTTATACAACAGACAATGATCAAACAGTGTTCCACCCGTAAAAAGATGAACTATTTGCAGTAAATGGCACTTAAAATAAATTTAGTAAGACATTCTGTCTCTATTTTATTATATTTAATGACAATATGTCGCTTCATTTAATGAAGAAAGATTTGCCTAACTTTGCAACACTGAAAATTAATCAACTAAAATATTAAAGCAATGTATCCCGAAGAAATTGTAATACCAATGAAGGAGGAGTTAACCGATAATGGTTTCAATGAGCTGTTAACTCCCCAGGAAGTAGAGCAGGCTTTGCAGCTCAAAGGCACAACGCTGGTAATGATCAACTCTGTATGTGGTTGTTCTGCAGGGAGCGCAAGACCGGGTGTATTGATGGCAGTAGCCAATGCAGCCAAAAAGCCCGACCAGCTTACCACCAGTTTTGCAGGTTTCGATATTGACGCGGTTAAAACATTAAGAGAGCACCTGTTGCCTTACCCGCCATCGTCTCCCGCAATAGCGCTTTTTAAAGATGGTCAGTTGGTGCATTTTATTGAACGTCACCAAATAGAAGGCAGGCCTGCTCAATTGATAGCCAGTAATCTTATCGCAGCTTTTGAAGAATACTGCAATTAAATTATTTCATTTACCTGTACTGTCCCGTTCCCTAGGAACGGGATTTTTTGTGCTGTTTAGCATGGGAGAAATATAATGCTTTGTTATAATGCCTGCATATCCGGTTCTTCATGTATGTTTTTCTTTCCGTCGTCTTTTTCCTTTGCGGGCTTTGCGTGAAACCCGATGTGGGTTTAAAATATCAGGCTTATTTTATTTCAATCCATATTTTTAAACTAACATTGTGCCTTATAAATCTAATGGCAAAGCATGTATCCCAATCTATATTTTTTTATTAAAGATACTTTTGGAACGGAGCCGTGGGCGTGGACAAAATTTGTAAATGCTTTCGGTTTTTTTGTTGCGATCGCTTTTATCCTTTCTGCTATGGTGCTGGCCAAAGAGCTTAAGCGAAAAGAAAGAGAAGGGCTGTTGTTCCCGGTTGAAGAAAATATTATTATAGGAAAGCCCGCTTCCCTGCAGGAATTATTAATGAATGCTTTATTAGGTTTCCTGGTAGGCTATAAGGCCTTTGGTATATTTCTTAACAGCGATCAGATACCTCCGCAGGAGTATATTTTTTCGGCCAAGGGAAGCTGGGGTGGCGGTATTATACTGGCATTGGTTTTTGCAGGTTTAAAGTATCGCGAAAAAGCAAAGCAAAAGCTTGCGAAGCCCGAGAAGCGGAAAATACGGATATGGCCGCACGAAAGAGTGGGCGATATAACTATATATGCCGCTATTTTTGGATTTATCGGCGCCAAGCTGTTTGATAACTTTGAAAACTGGGACAGGTTCATACAGAACCCTATTGAGAATTTATTATCGCCGAGCGGACTTACCTTTTACGGTGGTTTAATTTGCGCTACCATTGCAATTTTATGGTATGCCCGCAAAAAGAAGATCAGCATCCGGCACCTGGTAGATGCCGCTGCTCCTACCCTGATGTTGGCCTATGCCCTGGGGAGAATTGGTTGCCAGGTTAGCGGTGATGGCGATTGGGGGATATTAAACAGCGCGTATGTTACCAGCGCTTCAGGTAAAGCTATAGAAGCGGGCCCGGGAGATTTTGAAAAGGCGCTCAACACCCATAAAACAATATACCTGAGCGAATTTGGAACAGACAGCATACCACGCATACCTGTAAAAGCGCCGTCTTTTCTTCCCACATGGACGGTGGCATATCCTTATCCCCATAACGTAAATGAACAGGGATTTCAAATAGCTGGCTGTGAAGGCGACCATTGCAACGCCCTGCCCGTACCTGTTTTCCCCACGCCATTTTATGAGATCATTATCTGCCTGATTTTATTTTTGGTGCTGATGGCTTTACGGAAAAAAATAACCATTCCGGGTCAAATGTTCGCCATTTACTTAGTATTGAATGGGTTGGAGCGATTTTTCATCGAAAAAATCCGTGTAAATACTAAGTATGACCTTCTCGGATTTCATCCTACACAGGCCGAAATCATCTCTACATTGATGATCATAGCCGGAATAGCCCTTTTCTTCTATGCAAAGAGGAATACAGGTTCAGCCATTCCTGCAAAAGCTTAGAATGCCACTAATACACGAATGAACGCGGAGATATTAGTAAGCCGGTGCATAATTTTTCTGCTATCCGTCAACTTATCTTGATAGTACTATGCATTACCAAATATCATTGATTTAAGCCATTCATTGTAAAACTATGTACTATGCATTGCAAAGTACCATAGGTTTGTCTTGTAATTGTTTACAAGAAAATAAAAACTGCAATGAAAAAAATATTTCTGCTGTGCGCAGTAAGCTGCTTCAGCATCCTACTACAGGCACAAACACAAGCTGTTTCAAAAATAACAGGCACGGTTAAAAATGATGGAAAAGGTATTGAAGCTGCCACGGTAACACTTTTAGCGGCTAAGGATTCCGCTGTTATTAAAATTGAAGTAACAGATAAGAATGGAAAATTTGAGCTGGCCGCACCCGGGGCAGGTAAGTTTTTAATGCTGATAAGCGCCGTGGGGTTCGAAAATAAATATACGGCTCCTTTTGCTGTTGTTTCGGCAGGAGATGCGGTTCAAACCGGTATTACAGACCTGACAGTGCAAAGCAGGGATATGAAAGCCGTGGTAATAACCGCGAAAAAGCCGCTGATCGAACAAAAGATAGACAAGCTGGTAGTAAATGTAGATGCGGCTCCTACCAATGCCGGGGCAACCGCCATGGAAGTGCTGGAAAAATCGCCGGGCATAACGGTAGATAATGATGGAAACATCAGCCTGAAAGGAAAGGGCGGCGTAACGGTAATGATGGATGGTAAGCCCACTTATCTTTCTGCAGCCGATCTGGCCAATTTGCTTAAGAATACCCCCGCTTCCGCTATAGACCAGATAGAGATCATGAGCAACCCCTCTTCAAAATACGATGCGGCAGGCAATTCAGGGATCATCAATATTAAAACAAAAAAGAGTTTGAAGATGGGGCTGAACGGGAGCATAATGACAGGCGCCACTGCAGGATTTTTTCCAAAAGACGGTAATGTATATGTGCAGCCCAAATCGCAGCACAGCCTGAATTTTAATTACAGGAAAAATAAGATCAACCTGTTTGGCAATTATAATCCCAACTTCAATAAACGCAGAAATGAACTCACCATTTCGCGGAAGTTCTATAATGAAGACGGAACCTTAAACGCTTCAGCGGTATTGGGTACCGATTTTACCGGAAAGGGCGATAATCATAGTGTTAAGCTGGGCGCCGACTACTACATCAACGATAAAAATGTACTGGGTGTGGTATTTACGGGGTTTGGCTTTTTTGGAGATTTCACCCCTTCCACCATATCTAATATTTACAACCCCAACGGCAGCCTGCAATCAGGGCTGTATTCCACTGCAGACAATAACATTAAGTTCAGGAACTATACCGGAAATATCAACTATAAGCACAGCTTCGACAGTTTGGGCAGGGAATTTACCATAGACATAGACTATGTGAAATATGATAATGTTTCCAATATGCTGTTAACCACAAACGTAACGGATAAGTGGGGCAACACCATGGGCGATCCTGTACTGCTGAAGGGACATCTTCCTTCCAATATTGATATCTATTCTTTTAAATCGGATTATGTGCATCCGCTTAAAAATAATTTCAGGATCGAAACCGGTATAAAAGCAAATTACGTTAAAAACAATAATATCGTTGATTACACCCGCTATGATGGTGAAGAATGGGCAAAAGATTTTCGCTCCAATCATTTTATTTACGAGGAAAATATCAATGCGGCATATATCAACGTAAATAAGAAGCTGAGTGAAAAATGGAGTGTACAGGCAGGGTTAAGAGCAGAGAACACCAATACAAAAGGGTACCAGGTAACGAATGATTCTGCTTTTAAAAGACATTATACCAATTTATTTCCAACGGCATTTGTAAGCTACGCAGTAAATAAGGATAACCAGCTCACGTTGTCGTATAGCCGCAGGGTGAACCGGCCGAATTACCAGGATTTGAATCCTTTCATTTATTTTCTCGATTCATTAACCTATCAAAAGGGCAATCCCTACCTGCTGCCGCAGTTCAGCCATAATATCGAGCTGAGCCATTCCTTTAAAAGTAAATTCATCACTACGCTTAATTACAGCAAAACAACAGATGTGATATCACAGATATTGCGGCAAAATACGGATGAGAAGACTACATTTCAAACTACCGAAAATGTATCCGAATTCCGCAATATAGGACTGGCCGTTACCGCCCCCTTTAAATGGGCGCCATGGTTCAGCACCAATGTTTTTGCAAACCTGTATAACAATCAGTATAAAGGAATATATAACGGAACGCCTATTGACGCCTCTAATACGGCGTATATGATAAACCTTACCAACAGCTTCACTTTGGCTGAGGGGTTTTCGGCGGAGCTAAGTGGCTTTTACCGGTCGGAAGGCTTGAATGGCTTACTGGTAATGAATGAAATGTACCAGATGACCATAGGCCTGCAAAAAAATATTATGAAGGGAAAATCAACGGTACGGCTCAATTTCCGCGATCCTTTTGGCTGGCAAAAATTTGGCGGGTATATGAAGTACGGAGATGTGGATGTAACGGTAAAGAACCGCTGGGACACCCGCCAGGTTACGGCAAGCTTTACCTGGCGTTTTGGAAAAAATACGATAGCGCCATCGCGCAAAAGGGCAACAGGTGTGTCGGAAGAGATCAACAGGGTGGGCCAGGCGAATTAACAGGATTGGAAATGAATTCAGCACCAATCTCAAATTTCAAATCTCAAATTTCAAATTATCTAAAAGGTTAGTTTCTCATGTTTTGGTTTTAGATCCCGCTGTTCCCAGTGGGATTTTTTTTGGCGTGAACCGGCAGTTGTTTAATAAACCGCCAATGCCTGCACATGCTTTATCTTTGAAGCAAAATAATCGGCACCATGGCGTATAAAAATCAGCAGGAATTTATTGATGCATTAGAAAGGGCAGGAGAGCTGTTAAGAATAACAGCGTATGTGGATCCAAAGCTGGAAATGGCAGAAATTACAGACCGCGTCAGCAAAAGCGGGAATGGCGGTAAAGCATTGCTGTTTGAAAATACGGGTTATGATCCTGCCAGCCGACAGGCAGGTTTTCCGGTGCTGATGAATGCCTACGGCAGTGAAAAAAGAATGTGTATGGCTCTTGGCGTAAACCGCCTTGATGATATTGCCGGGGAAATTGAAAGTTTGTTTAAGCTGCTTACCAAACCCAAAGAAAGTATATTAGATAAGCTCAACCTGCTGCCCAAGCTCAGCCAGTTTGCATCGTGGATGCCTAAGGTAAAAAGCGGGCGGGGCGCCTGCCAGGAAGTAGTAATGCAAAATCCCGATCTTGGAAAATTGCCTGTTATTACCTGTTGGCCCAAAGATGGCGGGCCGTTTATTACATTACCCGTTATTCATACCAAAGACCTGCAAACAGGGATCCGGAATGTGGGCATGTACCGCATGCAGGTATTTGGTCCAACCCTTACCGGCATGCACTGGCATAAGCATAAAGTATCGGCAAAACATTACAATGGGTATAAGCAGGCCGGAAAGCGCATGCCCGTTGCCGTTGCCCTGGGCGGAGACCCGGTATATGCTTATTCCGCTACCGCCCCGCTGCCTGAAAATGTAGATGAATATATGCTGGCGGGATTTTTACGGAAGAAAAAAGTAGAGCTGGTAAAATGTCTTACCCAGCCTGAGCTGGAAGTGCCTGCCGATGCAGATTTTATAATTGAGGGTTATGTTGATCCGTCCGATGAATTAATATGGGAAGGTCCTTTTGGCGATCATACGGGCTACTATTCGCTCCCCGACTGGTACCCGCGTTTTCACGTTACCTGCATCACCCATAAAAAAAATCCGGTATACCCCGCTACTATAGTAGGCATACCACCCCAGGAAGACGCCTGGCTTGGCAAAGCCACCGAAAGGATTTTTCTTGCGCCCATTAAAATGACCATGGTGCCCGAGATCATAGATATGGAAATGCCGGTAGAGGGAGTTTTTCACAACCTCGTTATTGCCAAAATAAAAAAGGAGTTCGCAGGACAGGGGCAGAAAGTAATGTATGCCATGTGGGGCGCCGGGCAAATGATGTTCAATAAAATACTCGTTATAGCCGATGAGCTGGCTAACATACAGGATTATAAGGGCCTGGCACAGCAGGTATATAAGAATCTTGACGTATCGAGGGATGTTTTTTTTGCTACCGGTCCTATGGATGTGCTGGATCATAGCTGCAGTAAAATGGGCTTTGGCGGAAAAATGTGTATTGATGGCACCCGCAAGTTCGAAGAGGAAACAGATAAGCAATACCAATTGCAACCTGCAGCGCAAAAACTTCAGCAAAAAAACTTTTTGGATCATTTCCCTGAAATAGCAGGCGTGAATATTGATTTACCGGAACTGGATATTCCATGCCTGATCATTGCAGTTAAAAAAAACAAAACCGGGCATGTAAGAGAGCTGCACCGGCAAATTTGTTCAACAGTGCCGGGCATAGAAAATATTAAAATGATCTTATATGTGGAATATAGCGTTGATCCGGGTAATTTGCCGGTAGCCCTGTGGCGGTTTTTCAATAACCTGGATCCTAAAAGAGATAATATCCTTTTTGAGCAGGCTGCAGCCGCTGAGCCGGGGAAAATATTTGCCTGTTTAGGGCTTGACGGCACACGGAAGACCAAAGAGTGGGATGGTTTTGACCGCGATTGGCCCAATATTATCGTTGCCGATGATGCCACGATAGCAGCGGTTGACAAAAAATGGGAAACATTGGGTATTGGTCCGTTCCTTTCTTCACCCTCCCTGCAGTATAAAAGCCAGATGTACGGAAACGAAGCGGTAGTGGAAGACTTATAAAGTGAAAGTGAATGGTTTGGGCGGCTATAAAAAATTGAGGCTCATGGAAATGAGCCCCCTTTAGTTTCAACC
This sequence comes from Agriterribacter sp., assembly GCF_035445465.1. Classification (NCBI taxonomy): domain Bacteria; kingdom Pseudomonadati; phylum Bacteroidota; class Chitinophagia; order Chitinophagales; family Chitinophagaceae; genus Agriterribacter; species Agriterribacter sp. The sequence continues at coordinate 34,652 of NZ_DAOMQT010000028.1, read as the reverse complement.
CTAAACCCTTGAGAAAGATGTAATTGATATCGCTAAGATTATGCCAAACTCTTAAAAAAAGAAATATTTTTTATTTATTTATCAAATAAAACCATCCGGTAAGTTGTTACACTTAGTATTTTTCGAGGTTGCTAAAGAAAAAGCTGCCTTCTATCTGCGCATTTTCATTGCTGTCGCTTCCGTGAATAGCGTTTCTCCCTACATTTTCAGCAAAAAGCTGGCGGATGGTGCCGGCATCGGCCTTTGCGGGATCGGTTGCGCCGATCAGTTTGCGAAAATCTTCCACGGCATTATGCTTTTCAAGAATAGCAGCAACAAGTGGTCCGCTGCTCATGAACTCCACCAGCTCACCATAAAAAGGCCGTTCCTTATGAATGGCATAAAATTCCCCGGCTTTTCCGGCAGAAAGTGAGGTAAGCTTTAAAGCCACAATGCGAAATCCGGCCTTAATAATTTTGTCTATGATAGCTCCTGTATGTCCGTTTGCAAAAGCATCCGGCTTGATCATGGTAAAAGTAATATTGCTCATATTTTTTCTTTAGGGCAGCAAAGGTAATGGTTTAGCCTGTTCAAAACGGAGAGAAAGCTTCAACATTTGTTAATACTGATCTCCATTCCGGGAAAAAAGATTTGACTGAATGCATATTATAATTGATTTTTGCGGCTTTGTATGAAACCCATCCAGGAGATTTATCCATTATTACATACGCCGCGTAAAATAGTTGTTACCATGCATCAGAAGCCTGATCCTGATGCTATGGGTTCTTCTTTAGCGCTTGCAGGAGTATTGGCTCAGATGGGGCATGAGGTTACGGTTATTTCACCTACCAATTGGCCCGACTTTTTGAAATGGATGCCCGGTTCAAAAAAAGTGATTGATTTTGAAGCTGCCAGGGAAAAGGGTAATGCTGCTTTGGAAGCGGCAGAGTGGGTGTTTTGTCTTGACTTTAATGCTTTATACCGTACAAAGCACATGGCGGCAAAGCTTTCAGCGCTTAATTGTATTAAGATTTTGATTGACCATCATGAGCAGCCGGAAACAGCGGCTTTTGATTATGGCGTTAGCCTCACGGCTAAAAGCTCCACTTCGGAGATGGTATATGACTTTATTAAGGCTTCGGGTAATGACGGACTGATTAGTGAAGATGTTGCGGCCTGCCTGTACGCCGGCATCATTGGGGATACGGGTTCCTTCCGTTTCCCGGCTACATCGTCCAACGTGCATGAAATGGTAGCCGATTTAAAACGGAAAGGGCTGGAGCATTCCATCATTCATGAAAATTTGTATGATAATTTCTTAGAAGACAGGTTAAGATTTATAGGGCATGTATTATTGCACCGGATGGAAATATTTTATGAGTATAACGCGGCGCTCATTGCCATACCCAAAAGTGATCTCATTAAATTCAATGTAAGAACGGGCGATACGGAAGGTTTGGTGAATTACCCGTTAACCATACAGGGTATCAGGCTGGCAGGATTGGTTATAGACAGGGATGAAGAAAGAAAATGGTCGTTCAGAAGCAAAGGCGATGTGGATGTAAATACCTTTGCACGGAAATATTTTAACGGGGGTGGCCACTTTAACGCTTCCGGCGGCAGAAGCGCCGATTCGCTTCCAACTACGGTGCAATTATTTAAAAAAGCAATAAAAGAAAACGCATCACAATTACAATAATCACAAAGTATGAAAAAAATAACATGGATAGGATCCATAGTGGCAGTAGCTTTTGGATTGAGTTCCTGCAGCAGCGGAAGCGGAACGTATAAAAAAACAGCAAGCGGAATGGAGTATAAAATTATAAGCAACGGCAAAGGGGCTCCCATTGCCTATGGTGAGGTAATGAAATTTCATTTTGCGCAAAAATACAAGGACTCCACAATGAAAGATACTTACAGCCAGCCGCCGCAATACCAGCCTGTAGACAGTACGCAATTGCCGCCTGAGTATTATGGCATATTTAAGGAAGTAAGAAAAGGGGATAGTATTGTTACCCGCATTCTTACCGATAGCGTATTTAAAGGCGGGATGACCATGATGCCCCCCGAATTTAAAAAAGGAGAATACCTGCTGACAACTTTTAAGATACTGGATATTTTAAAAGCTGATAGCGCGCAGGCAGACTTTGCCAAAGAAGTACAGAAGTTCCAGGAACAGGATTCTATACATGCCATTGCACAGAAAACAAAAGATGACAAAATTTTACAAGATTATATTGCCGCCAACAATATAAAAGCCACCAAAACAGAGGAAGGCACTTATGTAGAGATACAGCAGGCCGGTGGGGAACCCGCTAAGAACGGGCAGTCTGTCTCTGTTAAGTATACCGGCAGATTCTTAGATGGCGAAGCGTTCGACAGTAATGTAGACAGTTCCTTTCGTCATACAGAACCATTTACACTTACCTTAGGTGCCGGCGGCGCTATTAAAGGATTTGACGATGGTTTAAAGCTGTTAGGCAAAGGAGCGAAAGGCAGGTTATTCATTCCTTCGGTGCTGGGCTATGGCTCACAGGGTTCGGGCAAAATAAAGCCCCATACGAACCTCGTGTTTGAAATAGAGGTATTAGACGTAAAAGATGCCCCGGCTCCGCCCCAGCAGTTACCTGCACGTCCTTCCGTTGCTCCTAAAAAGTAATAAGAAAAAGGGAGAGATAGTGCAATTATGCTTTTAGGCTATCGTGAAAAGTGAGCGCCCGCCCGCCTGCCCGACTGAGTCATTCAGGCGGGGCTGAATGCTATTCGGACGGGGATAGAGGTGAATAGGCAATAGTGAATCTCACTATTCACCAAAAAATATACAAGCGGACAGGTTACCCCGGTAGCCTGTCCGTTTTTCGTTTAAAATAAATTGGCAGCAAAAAAAGCAGGAAATGAGAAATAAATACGTAAATTGTAAAACGATTTACATAATATGGCTGGTAAAATTACAATAAGCATTGATGCGTTTACGGAGCAATCTATTAAAGCATTAGCCCGGAAAAGAAAAATGACCGTTTCGGGTCTTATAAGAGAGTTTGTGCGTACAGCTTCGAAGAAGGAAAAAATTGATATTGATGAACAAGGTTTGGGTACTTTGCTCAAACCGTCTTCCTCCGTTCAGGAATTGCCCGTATTGGATTATAAAACCTTATTGGGAATGATCAGGGAGGAAAAATTTAAAGCCGGCAAATGATTGTTTTCGTTGATACTAACATTTTTTTGGATGTTCTGTTAAACCGGGAAGGATTAGCAGTGGATTCAGAAAATGTTTTAAACAGATGCTCAAAGCCTGGATACAGCATGTATACATCTTCTATGTCGTTTACTAATATCACTTATTTCCTTACTAAATACAGGCAGGGGGAAGCTAAAATTTTATTAGAAGCATTATTGAAAAAAGTAAATATAGCTCACACAAGGTCAAAAGATTTTCAGAAAGCCCTGCAAAGTAATTTTCACGACCTGGAAGATGCCTATCAATATTATACGGCTTTACAAATCCGGGGAATTAAATACTTTATTACACGCAATATTAAGCATTATAAACATTCGGTTATTAGCGTGGTCACTCCCGCAGCATTTCTTTCAGCTACACAGGAGAAGTAAAAGGGAATTGTTGTTAAGATGCTATACTCTTTTGTAAACCATAAAAAGCGCTATAGCTTCCTTTGCCTCCTTTACATCGTGCACCCGCAATATATTGGCGCCGTTCATCAGGGCAATGGTATGTAAAACCGTAGTACCGTTCAAAGCCGCTTCAGCCGTTGTGTGTAATGTTTTATATATGGTTGATTTGCGTGAAAGTCCAACCATTAAAGGACGTTGAATGATCTGCAGGGCAGGGAGCGATTTAAGCAGCGAAAAATTATGTGCAATGGTTTTTCCAAAGCCAAAGCCGGGATCAATAATAATATCATGAATGCCGGCTTTCCTGCACTGGTCAACCTTGCCGGCAAGATAATCCAGCACGGTAACGGATACATTTTCATACTGCGGATCTGTTTGCATGGTACGGGGTGTGCCCTGCATGTGCATACAAATATAGGGCGCCTGTAGTGCCGCAACGGCGGGAAGCATCGCCTCGTCCATATCGCCGCTGCTGATATCGTTTATAATAGAAGCTCCGGCCTGTACCGCGGCTTTTGCTACATCGGATGAATAGGTATCAATAGAAATAACGGCATCCGGGAACTGCTGCATGATGCGTTCAATGGCGGGAGCCGTTCTGTCTGTTTCCTCCTGCACACTAATCCTTTCACTGCCCGGCCGGGTGCTTTGTCCGCCAATATCTACAATGTTTGCACCCTCCGTTATCATCTTTTCCGCCAGCCGCAAAATTTCATCTGCATGCTGCTTCCTGCTGGCTTTATAAAAAGAATCGGGTGTGGCATTAATGATGCCCATAACCCATGGCTGATCCATCACCAGCAAACGTCCGTTGCAGTTTAAAGTGTACATTATTGGTTTTCGGCTTATTTTTGGAACTTCAGTTAAATCGCAAAAATAGTTCATCCCATATTAAATGAGCAGCTATATAATGACTACTATTCAGGAGTACGACAATGCAGTAAAACAATGCAGGGATATTTTTTTAAAGAAAACAGCAGATTATGGCACCTCGTGGCGGGTTTTAAGAACCATTTCCATCGTTGACCAGATCTATATAAAGGCTAAGCGTATTCGTACCATACAGGAAACAGGGTCGCAGAAAATTGATGATGATATTGCATCGGAGTTTAAAGGCATCCTGAATTACGGGGTGGCCGGGCTTATGCAAATGGAGCTGAAAGCAGAAGCGGCGGAAGACATGGATGTGCATGCCGTACAGCATTTATACGATAAGGTAATGGCCAATGCAAAGGCGCTGATGGAAAATAAAAACCACGACTACGGGGAAGCGTGGCGGGAGATGAGCCAGGAAAGCTTTACCGATCTTATTTTATCCAAGCTGCTGCGCATCAAACAAATTTTGGCCAACAAAGGACAAACCCTGATCAGCGAAGGCATTGATGCCAACTATTATGATATTATTAATTACGCGGTTTTTGCATTGATCCTCATCAGCGAGGGAAAGCATTGATGGCGTATTTGGTTTTATTCGAAATCTTCAGAAAAGCCACTCTCAAAATCAGTCCATACCTTTGTTTATCGCTTGCCTGCCTTTAAATATTTATAAAATCTTTTCATATACATGTTAGATATCATTATAGTTGGTGGCGGTCCTATAGGGCTTGCCTGTGCGCTGGAAGCCCAAAAAGCGGGCTTACAATATTGCATCCTGGAGAAAGGTTGTTTGGTTAATTCCCTGTATAATTACCCGTATAATATGACTTTCTTTTCTACCTCCGAACGGCTGGAAATAGGAGGGATCCCTTTTGTGTCTATATCGGTTAAGCCCACCCGAAACGAAGCCCTGGAATATTACCGCCGTGCCACGCTGTCCAATCACCTGAATGTGCACCTGCAGGAAGAAGTGAAATCCATTAACAGCAGGGATAATGTATACGAGGTAATTACTGCAAAAGCAACCTACCATACCCGGTACATTGTGCTGGCTACAGGCTTTTACGACAGGCCGGTGTTAATGAATATACCGGGCGAAGGTTTACCCAAAGTAACTCACTATTATAAAGAGCCCCACTTTTATGCTATGCAGAAAGTGGTAGTGGTGGGCGCCAACAACTCCGCGGTAGACGCGGCGCTGGAAACTTTTCGCAAGGGTGCCGAAGTAACCATGGTGATCAGGGGCAGCGAAATAGGCAAACGGGTGAAATACTGGGTGAAGCCGGATATAGAAAACCGTATTGCCGAGGGAAGCGTTAAAGCTTTTTTCAATTCCACCCTGGCGGCTATTTATGAAGACAGGGTAGATATACAAACGCCTGCAGGGATCGTTACCATACCCAATGATTATGTAATTGCTACTACGGGTTACCAGCCCCAGTTTGATTTTTTGCGCAAAACGGGTATTCATTTATCGGATGATGAAAAGCTGCGTCCCGACTATAACCCTGAAACCATGGAAACCAATAAAAAAAATATTTACTTAGCCGGTGTGGTATGTGGCGGCATGGATACGCATAGCTGGTTCATCGAAAATTCAAGAGTGCACGCCACTATGATTGTGAAAGATATTTTGAAAAAGGAAAATCAAAACTGCCAATAGGCAATACAGAAGCTTCTTTCCTCAGCATGACAAAATCCGAAGTCTCAAATCCGAAATCCGATGGAGATACAAAGCATCAAGAACCAAATCACAAAAAACAAATAAATCTCAAATGGCAAATTCCAACCGTCTCCGCCATTGGGAGATTACCTACTGCCGGTAGGCAGGCTTCACCCTTTTAAAATTATTACACCTCATTCATTCCCGTTTAAGGTCTCATTATTCTTTTGGCGTTTTTAAGTTGCCGCCTTATCTTTGCCGCCCTAAACGATCAAAACCGGCCCCGTAGCTCAACTGAATACCTGCCTGCCGGCAGGCAGGGAGTATCTGACTA
>NZ_DAOMQT010000028.1:0-28070 GCF_035445465.1 Agriterribacter sp. | reverse complement strand
AAAAGATCAGTTATTAATGGTCTGAAAATAATTGGCCCCGTAGCTCAACTGAATACCTGCCTGCCGGCAGGCAGGGAGTATCTGACTACGGATCAGAAGGTTTAAAAAGATCAGTTATTAATGGTCTGAAAATAATTGGCCCCGTAGCTCAACTGAATAGAGTATCTGACTACGGATCAGAAGGTTTCAGGTTTGAATCCTGACGGGGTCACATTTTTACAAAAATTGCATTGATTTTCAACCGGTTAAACGCCGGTTTTTTTATTGGGGGTGGGGGTGGGGGATAAAAATATTATCATGAAATTCTTCATCTACCCCAAACTGGATGGCAGGTACTACGAAATAATGGTAGAGCACTACGGGGTTACACGGCCTTGATTTAATTCATTCCAAGGAGGAAATGGAAATATTTGTTCTTTCAAAAGTTCTCCATTCTTTTAAAGGAGAATAGTAATAGTTCTTCTCATGTATGATCTGATAGCACAGCTATTATCATGAAATGCAAATGTCCTTTGTTGCTTATTGCTGAAATCATCCACTCAGTACATCCTGGTTCATTTGGTTACCTACTAAACCACTCAGGCTATAAGCACCTTTGCGCATGTCTGCCATGCCATTGTAATAAAAGTAGCGGCAACCTGTACTCAGATGCAGCATACCAATGCTTTTACCCTGTAGCGCTGTTTATAGGGAAGGGATTCAAGAGTTATGACACTGAATAGTTAACATCCAAGTCTAAATGACCAAATTAGGAACATTAATCTTACCTAAGTTACAAGAACATCACGCAAAAACACATCAAAGGCATTTTAGCTTGGCAGACATTGCAAAAAATAACCCTGGACGAAGTCTTTATAATCAGATTTTTTTTAAAAAGATTATATAAATTTATTATGCTAGAACTTTAACCCCTAATATTTTAACGGTGATAAAACTTTTCTTAACCCTCATTTTTACTCTTTGCAGCCTCCTTGGAATTTCACAGAATGACAAATATTATCATCTGTTTATTGATGTTAAGAAAGATGTAAAAACTTATTTTCTAACTCTAAAAAATCCAATACTTCCGCCGTTATTCGTGGATCCTTTTGGTTCCCCAAACCAAGCCAAACTATCCCCAAACCAAGCAATTATATTTAGGGATTCTGGTGGATTGTATGTCGGGGGGAAGAGTAAGTATTATCAAATAATACCAGAGGGTGTTAAATCTGATTCACTATATGCATGGAATAAAGCAACAACAGTGGCTGAATTTGGCCCACAAAATGATGATATTGATTTGGGACAGGAAATTTCTGTCTCCGATACAGGATTTACAATCGAGGCCGCACAAGTTAAGGCACAAGAATTTAATTTTAGTGCTCCAGAAAGCGATCAACCAGTGAGTTTCAGAGCCTTGTCAAAGAATGAGTTTGGTAAGATGTCTTTTATAAGCCATGGGAAAATAGACTTTTTGTGTGATATGTCCGAACAAGTCGTAAGGCGTCTATCATTTAACTCTACTGGAAAAGTACAACTAAAACTTGAAAACCATTGTCAAATTGATACTCTAATTGTGAAAGATGCCATTTTGAATCTTACGTATAATAAAAGCGAGTCTCCCAAAGTAATCTTTTTTAATAATGTAAGAATTGAAGATCCTGCAAAACCAATAGATTTGAATGAAAGTTTATTACCAGTTGATCGAACTACCATGATCAGTTTTTATCAGACAAATCCAGAAGATTTTAATTTTAATTACGAGTATTTTCTGCTGGATAAGGGCGACACCAATGGGAATTATCGATTGCCACCCGCCACGATATTAAACAACTATAAACAAATTCTTGCAGTGCAAAGGAAATATGGATACACGGATGGAGAGGAGAAGGTAGACTCAGAAATGCAAGAGTATGTATTATTGAGAAAAGGCCAAATTTTTGAAAATCTTATTTTTAAATATCTTTGGGGGTATGGTTATCATAAGCTCCGCCTATTATACGTACCGACTTTCTTTTGGATTTTTTTTACCATTTTTAACTTTATCGTCCGAAAACAGCTTTTAGAACACACATACCCAATTTCTCACTTCAAAGATTACGAAAACTCTTTAAATAGTCCCAGTACCCTATGGAAACGAACCCTTTTCAAGTTTTATTCATTCGGTAATATTTTCTTATTTACCGGGTTCATTTTTTGGGGCTTAAAATTAGATATAGATAAATTACATTTCAAACCGTATATACTTGCAGTTGGTATAATCATTGAGTACGTTGTCGGTGTTTTTTTTATCGCAGTGATTGTAAACCGGTTAATTTCCGGATAATACGATGCGGCGCACTTCTTCTCCGTGTATCCATTGAAAATTCCGCTGATTGATATTTTTAGCAGTTTTTATTCTGATGTTGAATCTCTAAACGCTTCATCGCATGGCATAAAGCGATGCACATGAGCAGGATACGCTGAGACCCTTCAACCCTTCACCCCGGTCAGAGTCGTAATAGCATCAGCGAACTAACTATCGCCTCCCGCAGTACGGCCACTATGAACTCAATATTATGTTTGTTATTTTTGTTCTATAATTTCCCATAGCGCTTTGCATCGTATTCAACTTTATTACAGATGCCATTTCTTGCAGTGCTCCAAAAATCAAAAGTATTCCTACAATTATTTTCCAGTTCATGGTTTAAAGGGCATTATTGTTTTGAAAAATCAGTAAAATATTAACTCTTAATAAAATTTAAGGAATACAGTTTATGTATTCAAACCTTTTTTCCTGGCACAGGCTTTTTTTACTTTATTGGGGGATATCTCTGGTTAGGCTTTTGTAGTTACCCAAACTGCTTCATGTTATTAAAATAGTTCAAAAACCAATTTTTAAATTCACTTATTTTTTTAGGCGTTGCAAATTCTGAAATAGGCGCCTTCCATAACAAACCATGTCGCGCAAAATAAATCCCCACATTTTTAATTTGTTTTTTTTCCGGCTTTGAATTTATGCCGCCAATTAAAGCGAGAATATAATAACCCAAAATTTGATTGAGGTAGTCTCGTTCTAATTTTAAATGCTTGGTAACTTTTATGTCAATGAGGGTGTCATCCAAAATAACATCAGCATCCGCTCCTCCTACTAACATTGACCCTTTTCCGAAAGTAGGGTTTAAGTAGCATTTATTGCGGACCTTAAAATCGTTCTGATTTATCAAAGAATAAAGTGCTTTCAAATCTTTAATATCCTGTTCATCCTCCTGCAATAAATCTGGAGCAACATATCCTATACGAAAAAACAAATCCAATTTTGCTAAAAAAAGCAAATCAGACAGAATCTGCTTATTTAATCGTCCATTTTTTATATATGCCCCATAATTGATTTTTACACTTTGGAACCTATCATTAAGTATTTTTCGTTTTTCGGCATTTTCACAATATACCCCGGCTATTCCGCGAAAAGCAATATCCGCTATCCATTTAGCAGTTTCAATTTTTTCTCTTTTATTATGGTGTTCAATCGTAAAACGGAAAAGGTAGTCATAGGCTGTACCTATTACACCATAATTTTTAGTTAGTGGCGGAACAAGTAAAGGCATTTCATAGTGAAATGCAGGTCTTGGAAAATACGATTTAAACTGATTTCTTAATTCCTGGTGCTTCGGACTGTTTAAGTAGGATGTTAAGCTCATTGCTTAAAAGTTTACTATAAGAACGATATTGCTTGTGTTTGTATTTTGCGGAATTTCGGGTACTGCAAATCCCAAATAAAAACTCTTTACTCCCAAGCCGTTTGCTATCATCGCATACAATTTTATTGACATTGGGTAACTCAGTAGTGGCACTAATGTTTAGAAAGGTTGCGTTATCAGTATCAAATAAATAATAATGCAATATCTCGGACTTGCGCTCTGTTGCAGGCATTGTTTTTCCGAAATGCCGGCTGGGGCATTTTTCGAATCTGACAGGCTATTTGGGTACAGGTTATGCGCTTCTTGTTATAGTTTATTAAAGGAGAAGGTGCACTTTGTATCGGAGCAGGCATTTGCGTTGTATCTTGCATTGAAGGAGAACGGCATTTCTGCCGAACTGGAAAAATCTGATGGTTTCAAAAAGGTGGATATTGCAGTAGATGAGGTGAACCTACATATTGAAGTAGATGGGCAGCACCACCATATTTACGAACAGGCATTAACAGATTTAAAAAGGACAATCTATTCTCTTCAGAACGAATTCATTACCATTCGCATTCCTAATGCTCTTATTGACCAAAATTTGAGTCAAACCCGAGATGAACTTTCAGGAATTATCCGGTTTCGTCAAAGAAAAGCCGGATAAAGTTTTTAGCTAAACAGAAATTAAAACGTTTGGCTTAGGAAAATAAAAACACGTTCTTGCTGGTAAAAATGGATGGTAGAATGTGGCGCTTCGCGCAATCTCTCCAAACAACAACTGGCTACCCTGGCAGAAGGGCTTTATCTTGGCAATAGCATCGAAGGAAAAAACAATGGTTGAGTTGAAATGAAACACGGAGCGGCTCAAAGTGTTCGGAAAATCAAACTTTTAATCGAACCACAGCTCAGCTTTTATATTTTCTCTTACCAGTTGGTCCAATATTAGTAGCCAAAACAGGTTTTGCATTTAAATAACCACTGAAAAAAATCGTACCTTTTATTAAATCTTTTTTATGAGCTCCGCATTTGTAAGAGAAAATGATGAACAATGGCTGCACGATGTGGGACCGGGTATTCACGCGCTGATCCTGTACCTTACGCGGGAAAACAACGGCGTAAGGGTGTATGAAAAGCAAACCTATACAGATGCCGACTCCGGCAGGGAAATACATGTTATGAGCAACGGCTTATCTTATGCAAAAGATGCGGAAAGCAAATGGTATGTTGTGTAATATCTTTTATTTATTCCTTGATATATACTGGTATTCCATTTTGCCTGCCAGTCTTCTTTGTTTATCCAGGCAAAGCTCTCTCGTTTTTAACCCGTTTTCCGCGTATTCATACCGCCACACAATGTAATCGCTTCCTCCCTGCTGCACCGCGATCATTTGGGCAAGCTGTCCTTTGTCATTATATTCAAACATATAATCGGGTAACAGCCTGGCAAGCCTGGTATGGTACCGTACCACATCCGTTAAACGGTTAAGTGTATCATAATAGTAATATATTTTCTCTTTTGAAACATTATGCCACCAGCTTTCTTCTTCTGTTACATTTCCCCGGCTGTCGCAAACAAACTTTACAATGGTGGTGTCGGTGCTGTTTTTAATACGAAACATCGTTTCAGGACATCCATCGTTGTTATACTTCCATTCATGGGTTTCTTTTTGCTGTATTTTGCTGGTAAACCCTTCCGAAGTATTGCCGGCAGCCAATAGCCTTCCCGCAGTATCGTAGCTGTACGCATAGGTATTTACCGATTCATTGCTGCTGTCTGTGGAACGGTATAATTGCCCGTTAGCATTGTAAAACGCTGTTAACGATGAGGTGCCAGTAAGATCGGTTTTAGTAAAGGTTCTGATTTGGGTGTAATTGCTATTGGGGGCTACTTCACCAACAAAGTTTTCCGAAGGTTGCCCGTTAGCCTCGTAGCTGAGCAGCTTTACCTGCATTATCCTGTTCTTTTTGTATAGCTGCTGTTGCTGCTGGTTTTGCGCGGTTAATATAATATCGTGGTAATAATATTGCGCAACGCTTTGCTGAAAGAACAGGATGGCTGTGTTTAACAGCGCAAGATGACGGAGAAACAGGAATAAGTGATGCTTCATAGCTGGCAAAAGTATTATTTTTATCAAAATTTAAGTCCTTTGTCTCATTTTAAGGAAAGAAAAGAAAAAAGCTGTCTTAATTGCGGGGCGCCGGTTCAGGAAAGGTATTGCGGCATATGCGGACAGGAAAATATTGAACCCCGGGAATCTGCATGGCACCTGGTAACCCACTTTTTTTATGATATTACCCATTTTGACGGAAAGTTTTTTACTACGGTTCGCTATCTTTTACTGAAGCCCGGGTTCCTCACCGCTGAATATGTTAAAGGCAGGAGAGCAAGCCATTTGCATCCTATACGAATGTATGTGTTTACTTCCGCTTTCTTTTTCCTGATCTATTTTTCTTTTATCAGCGGGCATAAGGAAACAGGCAAAGAAGGGCCGGAGGTATTGAAGGAAGCATTAAATACCAAAAAGGAAGGCCTTAAAGGGCTGAATGAAATGTTTGCAAAAACAAGCGATACGGTTTTAAAAAATGCTGTTGGCAAAACGATAGCCCAATATGAAAATGATATAAAGGTGTTAACCGGCAGGTTGGAAAAAGAGGAAACAGCAGCAAAGCAAAGCAATAAAACTAACATTCCGGTAATGGATTCTGTTTTAGCAGGATTGCCGCTTCCCGGCGACATTATAAGTAAAGTGGATTCCATTAAAAAAGCAACTGCACAAAACGATAGTCTTCATGGTAAAGACGAAGCCCATGACGCAGGCTACTACACTATTCAATGGTACCAAAACGAAGCTACTTACGCCGCGGTGCAGGATGCATTGCCTGCAGGAAGAAAAGACGGGTTGATAGAACGTTCTGTTAAATTAAAAATACTGCACTGGTACCAGGAACAGCAAAAGAACGGCGAAAAGGCTTTACAGGTACTGATGGATAAGTTCAAGCATTCTTTTCCCACCATGCTGTTTATTTCACTTCCTTTTTTCGCATTTTCTTTAAAACTGCTGTACATCAGAAGAGGAAAGTTTTATTATGTGGATCATGGTATATTTGCTATTCATACCTATTGTGCCCTGTTTGTACTCATGCTGCTGTACTACATGCTGGACGCTGTTGGCGGAAAATTGCACTGGTGGATATTTTCCCTGGCAAAGGTGGCGGTGATGGTATACGTGTTGTATTACGTGTATAAGGCCATGCGGAATTTCTACGGGCAGGGCAGGTTCAAAACGCTGCTCAAATATTTTTTATTGAGCTGGATGACCTTTACGGTGATGACCATACTGGTTATCGTTTTTCTGATCATATCGGCTTACAAGGTTTAAAGAAGATATATGGAAACAACAGGTAATGCCTTTTTGAGATTGGTAAAGATCATGGATGAGCTGAGAACACAGTGTCCGTGGGATAAAAAGCAAACCATACAAACCCTGCGTTCGCTTACCATTGAAGAAACCTATGAGCTGGCCGATGCCATAACGGAGCAAAACTGGAAGGAGATCAAAGAAGAGCTGGGAGATCTTTTGCTGCATATTGTTTTTTATGCTAAAATAGCCACTGAACAAAACCGGTTTTCCATTGAAGATGTAATTAATGGCGTATGTGAAAAGCTGATCTTCCGGCATCCTCATATTTACGGGGACGTGAAGGTGGAAAGTGAAGAAGACGTAAAACGCAACTGGGAAAACCTGAAGCTAAAAGAAGGTAAAAAATCCGTTCTGGGCGGCGTGCCTGCCGCGCTTCCGGCAACGGTAAAGGCTATGCGCCTGCAGGAAAAGGCAAAGCAGGTGGGCTTTGAATGGGACAACCGGGGGCAGGTTTGGGAAAAGGTGGAAGAGGAAATGAAAGAGCTGCAGGAAGCGATAGCCGAAAATAATACCGAAAATATAGAAGAGGAATATGGCGACCTGGTATTTTCACTTATTAACTATGCACGGTTTTTGCATATTGACGCTGAAAATGCGCTGGAACGGACGAATAAAAAATTCATAGCCCGCTTTACCCGTATGGAAAAGGAAGCGATAACAAAGGGAAAAAACCTGGCAGAGCTGTCGCTTGAAGAAATGGATGCGATCTGGAACCGGATTAAACATCAAAAAAACGGATCTTGAAAAAATTCTGGAGCGATATTTTTTATAACAATGGTTACCTGCTTATCGGGGCGGCATGGCTGTTTACAATCTCTTTTATATTCAGCAACTACTGGTCATACACTTCTTCACCCGGCGGGGTAACAAAATCCTTAGAAAAATATATCTGGCGTAATGAGCAGAATTTCGATTCCTTTTTAAGAGATACCATACTGCTGGGGAAGATCCTTAATAAAAGTGAAAGCGAAGCGGAAGTGCAACACATTACGCAGCAGGAGTATAAGGTTTTTTTGTATGAGGAGGAAGTTCCCGGAACCTATAACCTTTTATTCTGGAACACACAGTCGGTTTTACCGGAGCATGATTTGCTTCAAAAGGAACAGCTCCGGTATATTGCCTCCCTGTCTAATGGTCAATATGAAGTAATAAGAAAAAAGATCAGTTACCAGGGTAAGTCTATCATTGCGTTATATCTTTTGCCCATTCGCAGGCAGTATGTGCTGGAGAGTGAATACCTGAAGAATGGTTTTGTTAATCACGCCAATATAGAAGAAAATTATGCGCTTGTATTTACCCCAACGAGCTATCCGGTACAAAGTATAAACGGCGCCACGCTTTTTTATCTCCAGCCCAAATCACTGGTTGAGCATCACAGTAACGACTGGCTGACCATGCTGCTGCGAATACTGGGTTCCCTGCTTACGCTTTTCTTTTTTCATAACCTGGCCATATCGCTTTCAAGATCGGCGGGAGCGGTTACCGGTGTGTCTTTTATGGTAATATTGATGCTTGGGTTACGTGCATTAAGTTATTTTTTCCCCATACCTGCCAACTTCCGGCAATTTGAATTGTTTGACCCGGTAATATATGGCTCCAGTATCATATCCCGTTCTTTGGGTGATCTGCTGATCAATAGCATCCTTTTTTTCTGGCTGGTGCTGTTTGCCAGGATCCAGTTTTCCAAACAGCATATACGTTTACAGATCCAAAATATTACCTGGCGCCGCGTAGCAATAGTAGGCCTGTCGCTGGTAATGATAATAGCCACGCTTACTGGCGGTCATGTAATACGCAGCCTCGTAGCCGATTCACAGATTTCTTTCGATGTTACCAATTTTTTCAGCCTTACAGTATACAGTGTATTTGGCTTTATCGTATTATGCTGTGTTTCGCTGGGATATTTTATTTTTTCCCAGGCTGTTTTAAAGGCCATTCATATATTAAACCGCAAATCGCGTTATAACCCCATACTCATCATTTCCGTTATCGGATTACTGGGTTTGAGTGTAAGAGTAAACAGCCAGTACGTGGTTTTTGAATTATGTATGCTCGTTTGGCTTGTGTTGTATGTATATCTTATGAGCAAGGTGGAGCTCGGGTTAAAAAGAAATAATTTCCTGGTGGCCAATGCGCTTTTCTGGCTGTTTATTTTCTCTGCGTCTATTGCTGCTATTATTATTTTTCAAAACCGCACAAAGGAGCTGGAGTTAAGGAAGCGAACGGCCGAAAAATTAGTGATGCAGGCCGACCCTTCCAGCGAAAGGTTGTTAAATATAGCTATACAAAGTTTCAGTAATAATTTTTTTCTTACCCATCTTTGGCGGCTGCATGATCCTGTGCAGAGCGCAATATTTAAAGACAGCCTGATCAACGCCAACTTTACACCCTATCTTAATAAATATGATACAGAGCTTTTCTTTTATGATGCGGAGGAAAAACCCATTCCAAACGGCGAGCGGTTAACCTTTGATGAATTAAATACCATTTATTCTGTACAGGGTAAAAACACCAAAATACCCGGTTTGCGCTATTATGAAACGGCGTTTGATAAATTCAGCTACATCTACCTTAAGCAAATCAGGGACAGCGCACAGGAAATCCGCTCTTATTTTTTTATGCTGGCTAATCCTAAACGTTACCGGAGCGAGGCATTGTATCCTGAACTCTTCCGGCAGGCGGAGGATTATTCATTTGAATACGCGCCGGACTATGCCTATGCTATTTACGACAGCGGCGCTTTGCAGGTATATGTTAATGATTATAGCTTTCCTACCAGCTTAACGGAAAATGATTTGCCCAAACAGGAGTTTTTTGAAAAGCTCACTAACGGGTATAGCGAATTATGGTATAAATCGGGCAATAAAGTAATTATCATAACGCGAAGGAGCAGCTTCATCATGGAAGCGATCACACTTTTTGCTTACCTGTTTTGTTCCTTTCTTTTGCTGGTAGCGCTGTTCCAGATTGCAAGCATAATTATTCAGTCGGGCTTCCGGTGGCGGGCTCTGCGGGAGATCACCGATTTTAATATCCGTTCGCAGATATACGGCACCGTAATTTTTGTGAGTGTATTTTCTTTTATTGTAGTTGGAGCGGCCACTATTTTATTTTTTACGGCTTCCTATAATAAAAACAACCGCGATAAGCTGAGCCGGTCCATACAGGATATATCTGCTGCCTTAAAGAATAAGATCAGCGATCACCGGCTCATGGACGATGTAATGCAGGTATATGATTCAGCCTATGGAAAATCTGTACGGCAGCAAATAACCGATTTGGCCCAATTGCATAACGCGGATGTTAATCTTTATAATTCCGATGGCTCGCTCCAGATTTCTTCCCAGCCTTTTGTATATAACAAAGGTGTATTAAGCCGTATGATGGATCCGCTGGCGTTCTATAATCTTAACCGCCAAAAGAAGATCCAGTATGTGCAGGAGGAGCAATACGGTAAAATGAATTATCTCAGCATTTACGTGCCGGTAATGGGTGAAAACACGCAGGCAGTTGGCTATCTCAACATCCCTTATTTCAATTCCCAAAACAGGCTGAAGCGGGAAATATCAAGCTTCCTGGTTACCATTATTAACCTTAATGCCTTCATCTTCCTGTTATCCGGCGTCATTGCGTTGTTCCTCACCAACCGGATAACCGGTTCTTTCACCCTTATCAGTGCTATGATGAAAGATGTGAACCTGGGTAAGCATAATGCAGAAATTGTTTGGAAGAAGAGGGATGAAATTGGCGGGTTGGTAAAAGAGTACAACAAAATGGTTCAAAAGCTGGAAGAAAGCGCCGCGGCACTGGCTAAAACGGAAAGGGAAGGAGCCTGGCGGGAAATGGCAAGGCAGGTAGCACATGAAATTAAAAACCCGCTTACGCCCATGAAGCTGAGCATACAATATTTGCAGAAAGCCATTTATAATAATGCCCCCAACGTCAAGGAATTGTCATCTAATGTGGCTCAAACCCTTGTAGAACAAATTGATCATTTGTCGAGGATAGCTTCCGAATTTTCGCAGTTCGCTAATATCGGCAATGCTAAAAACGAAGTATTCGACATTAACAAGCTTTTAAATTCATTGGTGTACCTGCATGACGTGCAGGAAAGCGTAACCATTCACTGGGCGCCCGGCGATGATGCTTTATGTATTGATGCCGATAAAACCCAGATCAACAGGCTTTTCACCAATCTCCTGCAAAACGCCATTGAGGCTATTCCTGAAGGAGAGAGCGGTGATGTTACGGTGAAGGTAAAAGAAGAAAGGAACACACGTAATGTAAGGATAAGCATCAGCGACAATGGCCCGGGCATTCTCAAAAACATGCTGCCTAATATTTTTACTCCAAATTTTACTACAAAAACTTCGGGTACGGGTTTAGGACTGGCCATATGTAAAGGCATTGTGGAACAATCGCGCGGAAACATCTGGTTCGATACGGAAGAAGGAAAAGGAACTACATTTTATGTAGAATTACCGCTTTATGAAAATGGTACGGTATCGTGATGGAGAGCCAGGGTGGAGGTTGCAGGTTGAAGGTTTCAGGGTTCAGGTTTCAGGTTTCAGGTTGCAGGGGTGTTCCTTGTAACATGAGCCCTGCAACCTGTAACTTCCTTGCAACTTGTACCCTGTAACCTGTCTTAAATCCCTTTTTTCTCTTTTCTTTTCTGTAAAAAAAATTCAAACTCCTGAAGGCTATAGCTGCTGAGGTTGCTTTGGCGGGTTAACCCGGCCTTTTGCGCGGCAAGCACGCCGTAGCGTATATCATTATAGCCCTCTGTATGATGTGCATCGGGATCAATGGAGATAACGGCCCCTTTCTCCAGCGCATAATCAATCCAGCGCCGGTCCATATCAAGGCGCCGCGGATGGGCGTTTAACTCTATGACCACATGGTGCTCCACGCAGGCATCAATAAGTGTTTTATGATCTACCGGATATCCTTCCCTGCTCAGCAGCAGCCTTCCCGTCATGTGCCCCAGTATAGTAGTATACGGATTTTGAATGGCTGTTAATAAGCGTAGCATGGCTTTGTCTTCCGTCATTTTAAGGTTAGCGTGAACGGAAGCGATGACCAGGTCGAATGTAGCTAATACCTGGTTAGGGTAATCCAGGCTGCCGTCATTCAAAATATCGGATTCAATGCTTTTAAATATTTTAAAAGGGCGCAGTTGTTCATTAAGGTTATCAATATAAAGGTGCTGTTCCTTTACCCTGTCTTCCTTTAGCCCGTTGGCGTAAAAGGCCGATTTACTGTGGTCGCTGATCACCAGGTATTCAAATCCTTTTTCAATGGCTGCTCTTGCCATTTCTTCTATGCTTTGTCTTCCATCGCTCCAGTTGCTGTGGCTGTGAATAACCGCTTTTACATCTTCCGGCTGAATAAGTTGCAGGGATGGCTTGTTCATTGCCGCAGCTATTATCGTTTCTTTTTCGCGGAGGCAGGGAGGAAGGTAAGGAACGCCAGCCGCTTTAAAAACCTGTTCTTCGCTGCTATAGACCTGCGCAGATGGAAATCTTTTTTCCCATTCATTTAAAAAGGCGCCGGAGCAACAGGTATGAAATAAAATGCTCCCAAAGTTCTCATCCCGGGCAGCGTAAAAGGTAAGGACTATGTTATCTTCCGTTTTAAAGCTAATACCGGATTCGTTTTTTTCAGTAACGGAAAAGGGAAGTGCTGAAAAGAACTGTTCCAGTTCGGTGTTGCCGGCGGTACTTACCCATTCCAGCTTATCAATCGTTTCGAGCTGTCTTGCAAAAGCGCCGGTGTGTACAAATCTATGATTGGGAAATTGTTTTTGGAGTTGTTGCTGCATGCTCAGGGCATAGGGTTCTATGCCGGCATATAAATAACTTCCTTTGCTGCGGAGGTAAAATTCGATATAAGTTTTTACATTCTGCTGTGTCTTTTCTCCAAATCCTTTAAAAAGCAATAGCCTGTTTTCATTACAGGCATACAATAATTCGCCAATCGTTTCCAGGCCCATTTCCTTCCATATCACGGCAATCTTTTTAGGTCCGAGGCCTTTTATGTGCAGCATTTCCAGTACGCCTGGAGGTGTTTTTTGCAGGTATATTTCCAGCGCGTTTAATTTCCCGCTTTGCCTCATCTCCATGATCTTTTTGCCAATGGTGTCGCCAATGCCTTTTATAGTGAATATTTTTTCATCGGGTAATGCACTCAGCGCAACAGGCAATTTTTCTATAGTGTATGCCGCTATGGCATAGGATTTTGCTTTAAAGCTGTTTTCACCATGAATGTCTATGAGTTTGGAAAGCAGGGAAAAGGCATCTGCTATCTGAGAATTATCCATGTAGATAGGTTTGAAATGTAAGATTCGGAATATGCTAACCACCCGCTGAGCAGGCCAATAATAAAAAAAGTCCCGTAAACGGGACTTATTATTTTTTGAGCTGTTGAGAAAAAAGCTAAGCTTATTTCTTCTTAGCGGCTTTCTTAGCAGCTTTTTTAGGAGCGGCTTTCTTAGCGGCTTTTTTAGGAGCAGCTTTCTTAGCAGCCTTTTTAGGGGCAGCTTTCTTAGCGGCTTTTTTAGGAGCAGCTTTCTTAGCGGCCTTTTTAGGAGCAGCTTTTTTAGCGGCTTTTTTTACAGTTGCCATGTTTTTTAGAATTTAATGGTTAGTTAATAATGGATTAACGTCATAAAAGTAAAAACATTTTTCCAACTGCAAAATTTTTTTTTAATCTGTTGCTTCAGCAGCGGCTACAGAAACAAAGGTTTTGTTGTTTTTCCCCTTCTTAAATTCAACCATACCATCGTTCAGTGCGAACAGGGTAAAGTCTCTTCCCACACCTACGTTCTTACCGGGATGGTAAGCGGTGCCACGCTGGCGAACAATAATGTTGCCTGCAATTGCAGGTTGTCCGCCATATATTTTTACACCCAAGCGTTTACTTTGCGAGTCGCGGCCGTTTTTTACACTGCCTTCGCCTTTCTTATGTGCCATGATCTTTTAATTTAGAAATTACAATTTCGAATTTCAGTACTCGAATTTCAACTATGCGATATCTGTTACCTTGATATGCGTAAACAAAGTACGGTGTCCGTGTTTTTTACGGAAGCCTTTTCTTCTTTTCATTTTAAAGGCAATGACTTTATTGCCCTGTACTTCGCCAACTATTTCGGCTTTAACTTTTATCTTTACATCGGCGCCGGTTGATAAGGTATCACCATTATCTGCCAGCAACACATCAGTAAACTCCAGGGCGTCGCCTGCTTTTCCATCTAAATGCGGAACGTACAGGTTCTGTCCCTGCTGAACTTTAAACTGCTGACCGGCTATTTTAACTATTGCAAACATGAGGCGAATTTTAAGGAGTGCAAAGGTAGGGTTAATTTTCTTCCCGGCAAATAATTGAAAGAAAAAATCTTCCCTGCTTACCGTGTCGCTTTGCAGCCGTAAGGCTATCTTTGCGGTCTCAACTATTCTTGCTGAAAGCACATGAAGATTAAATCCTTTTTGGCAAAGCCATTTGCCGGCTATATCCATAAGCAGGTAAAAAGATCTATGTTTACGGCCCTGGCCGACCAGGAGCAGATATTGAAAGACCTGCTGAAAACAGGAAGGAAAACCGAATTCGGGATAGCGCACGCTTTTAATGAGGTGGCTGCTTACAACGAGTTCAGGCAGGCTGTTCCCATCCGCGATTACGAGGCCTTTAAGCCCTATATTGAACGCATTAAGCAGGGCAAACACAATGTGTTATGGAAGGGTCTGCCTATTTACTTTGCCAAAACCAGCGGTACCACCAGCGGGGTGAAGTATATTCCTATTACAAAAGAATCGGTAGATAATCATTTTGAAACGGCCCGCAACGCTTTTTTTTGTTATATGTCGGAAACCGGAAACTATTCCTCCGCCAACGGTAAAATGATCTTCCTCAGCGGCAGCCCGGTGCTTGAAAGGGTTGGCGGCATACCCACGGGCCGGTTAAGCGGCATTTCCAATCATCTTATACCCCGGTACCTGCGTACCAACCAGTTGCCCAGCTATGAAACCAATTGCATTGAAGACTGGGAAACCAAGCTGGAAAAGATAGTGGACGAAACGATTGACCAGGACATGACGATGATAAGCGGTATACCACCCTGGATGCAGATGTATTTTGACCGGCTAACGGCCCGCAGCGGTAAAAAGATAAAAGACCTGTTTCCTAATTTTAATGTAATGGTACAGGGCGGGGTGAACTTTGAGCCGTATAAAGCCAGATTATTTGAAAGCATAGGTAAAAAAGTAGATACCATCGAAACTTACCCGGCATCGGAAGGTTTTTTTGCTTTCCAGGATTCGCAGGAGCAGGAGGGCTTACTGCTCAATACCAACTTTGGGATATATTTTGAGTTTGTGCCTGCGCAGGAAATTTTTTCCGACAATCCAACGCGGCTCTCTCTTAAAGAGGTAAAAGCGGGTGAAAATTATGCCCTCATCATTAACAGTAATGCCGGCTTGTGGGGCTATAACCTGGGGGATATTGTAAAATTTGTTTCAACAGACCCTTTCCGGATAGTGGTTACGGGGCGTATTAAACATTTTATATCTGCCTTTGGCGAACACGTTATTGGTGAGGAGGTGGAATACAGCTTAATGAAAGCCGCTGAAAAGGAAGGACTGAAGGTTACAGAATTTACGGTGGCGCCTGTGATAGAACAGGGCAGGGGTAAAAGTTACCACGAGTGGTTTATAGAATTTGAAAACCCTCCGCAGAGCATCTCTGATTTTTCAATGGCGGTTGACCGGAATTTAAGAGAGAAGAATATTTATTATGATGACCTTATCAAAGGCAATATTCTTCAAACGCTGAAAATACGCCCGGTAAGAAAGAATGGTTTTATAGAATATATGAAAAGCGTAGGCAAGCTGGGCGGACAAAACAAGGTTCCCCGTTTAAGCAACGACAGGAAAATAGCGGATGAATTGAGGTACTACCTGCAGGAAGCATCGCCTGAACAGCAGGGCCGTGGGCTGAAATGATGATGAGATATTTTTTATCAATGCTTTTACATGCTGTATCTTGAATACCCGAACTGCACCGGCAGCAATATAATTGAATGAAAAAACGAATAGCTATATTTGGTTCCACAGGTTCCGTAGGCACACAGGCCCTGGAAGTGATCGCTTCTAATGTGGATAGATTTGAGGTGGAAATTTTAACCGCTCATTCCAATGATAAGCTGCTGATACAACAGGCAAAAAAATTCAATCCCAATGCGGTAGTTATTGTAAATGAAAATAAGTATGCCGCGGTAAGGGATGCGCTGGCCTCAACAAACGTAAAAGTTTTTGCGGGCGAGAAGGCATTAGATGAAGTAGCAGCTTTTGATACTTATGATATGATGCTGGCGGCTATTGTGGGTTTTGCCGGGCTAAAATCTACTTTGAAGGCCATTGAGTCGGGCAAAGCCATTGCATTGGCTAATAAAGAAACGCTGGTAGTGGCGGGGGATATTGTGATGCAAAAAGCGGTAGAAAAAAGAGTGCCTGTAATACCTGTTGATTCTGAGCATTCCGCTATTTTTCAATGTTTGATAGGGGAAACAAGAAATAAGATAGAGAAAGTGGTGCTAACGGCATCCGGCGGTCCCTTCCTGGGTAAAAAACCCAACTTTTTGGTGAATGTAAAAAAGGAGCACGCGCTGCAGCACCCCAACTGGAATATGGGCGCTAAAATTTCCGTTGACTCCGCCACCTTAATGAATAAGGGACTGGAAATGATTGAAGCGCGCTGGCTGTTTAACCTGCAGCCTGATCAGATACAGGTAATTGTGCATCCCGAAAGCATCATACATTCCATGGTGCAGTTTGAAGACGGCAGTATTAAAGCCCAGATGGGCCTGCCCGATATGAAAGTGCCTATACAATATGCGCTTGCTTTTCCGCAGCGCATACCCAACACTTTTCCCCGGTATGATTTCACACGCTCTTCCGGGCTACACTTTGAGCAGCCCGATATCAAAACTTTTCGCAACCTGGCGCTTGCCATGCAGGCCTTGCAGAAAGGCGGTAATACCCCCTGCGTGCTCAATGCCGCTAATGAAATTGCGGTATATGGTTTTTTACGCAACAGGATAGGTTTTTTAGATATGATGGAAATGGTGGAAAGAGCCATGGACAAAATACCTTATATAGAAAAACCCACCCTGGAAGAATATTTTGAGAGCGATGCCGCAGCCCGTAATTTTGCCGCTTCTTTAATCCATATATAACACATATATAACAATAAGAAAACGGAAGGTGAAAAAAGAAAACTTCATTATTGCCGTTTCAACAACAACAAAAGTTAATACATTTAAATGATAACATTATTAGCGATAAACTGGGCATCAGTGGGTTTACAGGCAGGGCAATTGATTCTGTCGCTTTCTATTCTGGTCATCATACATGAATTAGGACATTATCTTACCGCCAAATGGTTTAAATGCAGGGTGGAAAAGTTTTACCTGTTCTTTGATCCCTGGTTCTCATTGTTTAAAAAGAAAGTAGGCGAAACGGAGTATGGCATTGGCTGGCTGCCATTGGGAGGTTATGTGAAAATAGCGGGCATGATTGACGAAAGCATGGATAAAGAGCAGATGAAAAAGCCCGCCGAACCCTGGGAATTCAGGAGCAAACCGGCCTGGCAGCGTTTAATTATTATGGTTGCAGGCGTTACCATGAATATCCTTCTTGCCTTCCTGATATACAGTATGATACTATTGGTTTGGGGCGAAAAGAAGGTGCCTGTAAATTCAATGAAATACGGATTGGCATTCAGAGACAGCTTAATGTTTGACCTGGGCTTTAAGAACGGCGATAAGATATTAGCGGTAAACGATCAGCCGGTAGACGACTATACCGATATTGTTAAAAAGCTGATCCTCGGAAATAATGTAAGCATAGAAAGAGCGGGTAAGCCGGAAACGGTTACGCTTCCTGTTGACCTTATAGGAAAGTTAGTAGAAAAGAAACGAAGCCGCATGCCTTTATTAGAGCCGCGCATACCCGTGGTGGTTAATGAAGTAGCCGATTCAAGCAATGCCTATAAAGCGGGTTTACAAAGCGGCGACCAGATCATTGCAATAAATGGCGCTTCCGCTGTTTTTTTTGATGAGCTCAAAAATGCGCTCGAAAAACACAAGGATCAAACCGTTCAGGTAAATGTATTAAGAGGAGCAGATACTTTGTCTTTGCCCACAGCAGTAACCAGCGATGGTACCATTGGTTTTTACCCGGTAAGTACCATTTCGGATTTAGACAGCATGGGTGTATTGAAATTGCAGATAACCAAATACAGTGTGCTGGAAGCATTTCCTGCCGGCGTAAAAATGGCGGGCGACCAGTTGCAATTTTATATAGACCAGTTTAAAAAAATATTATCTCCCGAAACGGGCGCTTACAAAGGAGTGGGTGGTTTTAAGGCAATGGGATCTATATTCCCTGATAGCGGGTGGGACTGGGAAACCTTTTGGCGGATTACCGCCTTCTTTTCTATTGTACTTGCCTTTATGAACTTATTACCCATACCGGCATTAGATGGCGGGCATGTAATGTTTACCCTGTATGAAATGATATCCGGCCGCAAACCCAGCGATAAATTCCTGGAATACGCCCAGATTGCAGGTATGATCATCTTATTCGGTTTGCTCATTTATGCTAATGGTAACGACTGGTTTGGATGGGGGAGGGGGAAGTAATTTGAAAATTTGAAAATGTGGAAATGGTAGCGGTCGGTACGCGATGGAGGAGCGTCAGACCACAGGCGGAAATGGGCAACCTGCCAGGACTACGGCTTTGCTTCGATGCTGGGCGGTCCGGACAGGTTTATCTATCACCGGTTTATTTTTGTATATTTGCAGTTGCTTTTTGAAGAGACATGTTGTATTCATTTTCAAATTGTCTCATTTTCAAATTTTCAAATTGTATATCCGGGGCTGACCGGTTTTGACAGCAAAGTTCTTTGTACGTGTAAGCATGCGGTGCGTTGGATAATTAGCACCTTAATCTGAATATTCAACAATTCAAATGGCAATACTCAGTATGCCATGGCTGCCTAATCAGTGATTAGATAGTCATTAGGGCCGCCGGGAAGGTTGACCAGCTACCAATCCCCGCCGCCGACATCAAAACAAAGCGGGTTGCTGTTATGAAAGGCTGTGATCATAACTTAAGACCATCCAGCTAAGGGATAGATTGGTTTGTTGATGTCCGGTTTATCTCCGACAATGAATCATCAGATAAGCATGTAGAAAGCGTATGGCGGATTTGTTTGGACCAGGGTTCGACTCCCTGCAGCTCCACAGGAAAAGAGGTTGTCTCAAAAGGGTTGGTATAGAAGATATGCCACTAAGACACGAGGGCACAAAGTCCTGATTTTCAGGTTTTATTTTCTTCGTGTTCCTGCCGGTAGGCAGGTTCGTGACTTAGTGGCAAATATCACTTTTGAGACAGCTCCTTTTGATGAGCAAGGAGGTTAAAATCTACTTTTCTTTTAACCAGATCTCTGAAGTTAGAAACCCTGTGAAAAGTAAAAAAATTAGCGTTATGGCAATTGTCTGCACCGCCTGACTCATCATCGAAAGCGGTTCTTGAAACAAATATGATATCATCTCCATCAAACAGGAAGTTTGCGTATTGAAAGCCATGATTCTTTACATCGGGATGATGCAACTTGTACTTCCTATTGCGTTTTCATTATTCCTGCTGTCAAAAACTATCCATTCATCATCAGGAGAAAAAACCTGTGTATTATGGATTACATGCCCCGCCTGATCAGAGGTTAATTGCACATCTTTATATAACATTGAATTTTTATTATTGTTACAGGCGGCAAAGGCTGTAACAAATATTACACAACCCAGTATCCCGGTTCCTCTTTTCATTTGCTACGAATTGTTACTCAATATTTGTTTTACTCTTTCAACGCTTATCCTTATTGCTTCTGCTTCATCATCGCTAAACATGTGATGTAAAGGCAATGCCATTGTATTATCTGTAATATCTAATATTGATAACACCTTTTTAATGCCTTTCAGAAACCTGTATCCACCGCCGCCCTGGCTGTAGATCACTGACGAAATCTCCATTACAGCTTGTTGAAGTCTTCTAACTGTTGTTAAATCACCCTCAGCCGCTGCGTTATATAGTTGTACATACAACTCCGGGAACATATTTGAGCCTGAATTTACTCCACCACTTCCACCAAGCAAAACTGATTGCGCCATCATTTCATCGGGGCCAACAAAAATGGAAAAATCAGGATTATCTTTCAGGAGGTAGAGTAAAGTATTAAAATAAGGACCAGCCCCGGAACTATCTTTAATACCCGGTATATTAGGGTGTTGAGAAAGAGTAACAATGGTTGCAGGTTCAATCATGATCTTTGTTTGCGCTGGCATATTATAAATGTATACCGGCAAAGATGATTGATCGGCTAACTTATTGTAATATGCCAACAACTCGGGCTGGGTTAGGGTGAAATAATAAGGGGGCGCTGCAACCACTGCGGATGCTCCGGCATTTTTTGAAAAAATTGTAAGCTGAACACTTTCAGCAAGAGAAGGATCTGTTATCCCAACCAGTAGAGGAACACGCCCATTAATATACTCACAACTGAGTGATACCAGTTCCTGCTTGATTTTGTTTGATAAACTGGTTGCTTCTCCTGTTGTACCCAAAATAAATATTCCACTTACCCCTCCATTTATCAGATGATTAATCAACTTTCTTAATCCATCCTTATTAATAGTATCATCATTTAACAGCGGCGTTGCCATTGGGGTTATAATTCCTTTCATAGTTATTTAACTTGTTTTAATATTTATTCCCGCTTGTTATAACATAAACGATTTAGCTGCACTGTAAGCATCAATACCTGCTGTATCAGATCCTCCGGTGAAACCAGGTCCTCCGGCCGCCACATAGCCATTGCTCGCACCAGACTTATCGGGGCTTACCCAAAACGAATAGAGCTTACCATTTTTTAACTGAAATTTGAATCGAACAGGTTTTCCCCTCAATTGAGAAAGGTCATCCACTCCTTTCCAGCTTATTTTCTGAATGGTACTGTCGCCGGCAATTGTCTCACAGCGTGAAAATGCAAATGGTGATATTGTTCGGTTTTTATCATCTGTAATTTCAACTTTCAGTTCACCGCTTTTGCAATCAGCGTTAACAAAAAGGTGCTTCCCTTTAAAGGTAACAGGTCTTGTTAAGAGATCACCACTTTTGCTATCCGCATTCATTGAAGCAAAGCCATCTCGTCTCAATACCGCTATTCCGGTACTTCCATAGGAATGCATGCCATTCTTCACATATACATTACTTTTCTTTGTCTGATCTCCTTTAAAGCCGATATAATAAAACCAAAGCTGATCGCCTACCACAGCGCATATTCCTCCCACAGATTGCACATAGCCACGGTCCCAGGATCCTTCCGTTCTTGTTGCATTAATGAAAGCCTCCCTGTTAGGACGATCCCAATGAAAGCCATCGCGGCTAAATGATATTTTGAGCTCTGTTATTTTTGGAGATGCATTTTTTAAACAAATTTCATTATCAGGACCAAGATGTATTTGGTGTAACCCAAGCATTAAACTTTCATAGCCTACGGCAGACAAGTTATATAATTGTGCCTTATCGCCAATAGCAGGATCGGGCAAATCAAGTTTATCTGCCCCAGTCCAAAAACTAACATCCTTTACATCCCATTGTGCACCTTTCAAAAAATCATCGTGTTCATAATAGTAACGTGAACGACCGATAGGCGACTTACCATACTGCCCTGTATTCCGGAGACTATAGACCCATTTCTTCCTGAAGGGATTATAGAATATGGTTGTTCTGTCTCCGCAAATACCTGTTTCTACTCTTTTTTCCCAATGGATACCATCTGCCGAAACCATTGCGTAACCGGTATATATCTGTTTTTTTGCACCCGGTATACCATTTGGCGGGCGGAGAAACATTTTAAACCGCTCTTCCGGGTTATCGGTAAAATGATCCAGGAAAACAGTACTGGAGTCAGCGATGATATCCGGAACAATTACATTGGTACCGCCATCCATTTCCAGTTCAGGTCTGTTCCAGTGAATACCATCCTTGCTTGTGGCATAAGCCATTTTGTACAACCAGCCCGCTTCGTACCAAACTTTAAACAACTGATCTTTCGGATCCCACCATACACCTCCGTCCTTTGCTGTAGCGCCGGGAATGCCCCACGGTCCCTGCTCTGTCCAGGTTTCCGGTTTTAATACAGGATTGTTTTCCAGCTTACGGGCATTGTAAAACTGCCGTTTTAATGATGTTTTTTCAATCAGAAAATCATCAACAAACAACTGACGTCCTACATCTACAGGAATAACAGCCGGTGGGTTTTTAAGATAAGGCAGATCCATCGGTTCATAATTGCCGGGATCAATATTTTTTTGGGGCCAATTAGCAGGCAGTTGTATACCATTATACAACAACTCTCCGGGCTCAGAAAGATTAAAGAATTCACCTTTAGGCAGTATCCATCCTGTTAATCCTAATGTAGACGTATTTTTAATAAAGTCACGACGGTTAATCATAAAAAAACATTTTAATTTTTTATTGCGAAACAGGAAGCCTTTTTTTAGGGCGCAGAAACGTGGTTTGAATAATGAACGCAATCAGAACAATACCGGCGAGCATCGCAAAATCTCTGCCCAGGTTTCCTGCATCAGTAGATCTCCCGAGAAAATCGGTAACCATTGCGCCTGCAAAAATGCCTGTCATATTCATGATGCCATAAGCTGTTGCTCTCATTTTGGGAGAAATAAACTGATAAAGAATGGGCATATTATTGGCATCGAACATACCAAAGCCAATTCCAAAACAACATCCTGCTAAAACAATAAAAACGAGTGATTGTCCAAAACCAATAAGCAACAGAGCGGGAATCATCAATAAGAGTCCGATGGCGCTTGTATACACTCTTCCACGGATGCTTTTTTGAACCCATCTGTCAGATAGTATACCGCCAAAAATTACTCCGGCAAAAGAAGAGGCCGCAATAGTAAGCGTAGCCAGCGGACCAGCTATTGCAATGTCTAATGAAAGCTTCTCTGCAAACAAAGTTGGCAACCAGTTTTTGGTGGCCCAGCCCGGCAGGCTCGGCACTGCAAAACAAAAAAGAATAAGCCAGAAGTAAATATTGGTAAACAGTATTTTTAAGCCACTAAAAAAAGATATTTTTATTTGCTTCTGCTGAAAGGGATCTGGCTCAGAATCAGGGTTACGTTTTGTGTCTTTTAAAAACAGGATCAATACAACTGAATATGCCACCCCGATAAATCCAAAGCTGTGAAAAGTAGCATGCCAGGAATATTGTGCCGCTATTGTTGCACCAAAACCACCCAATGCCTGCCCAAAATATAAACCCGTCATATGGATGCCTATTGCAAGTGATCTTGATTTATTGGAGTGAAAATCTGCTATAAGCGAAAGTCCGGCAGGCATGTATAGTGCTTCACTCACACCCATTATCGCTCTTAGCCAGTAAAGCTGGTTAAAAGTAGTAGCATAGCCCATAGCAAATGTAACTGCCGACCATACAAACAGGCTTCCTACAATAAGCCATTTACGGTTAACCTTATCAGCAATAATGCCAGACAGGGGATTTACCAGCCCGTATACCCAGAGAAATATGCCCATTAAATATCCAAACATGGTAGCCGACTGCAGCTCAACAATGTCAACCTGCATAGCGGTTTTCATGGTAGCTAGCATCTGCCTGTCAAGGTAGTTAAGTAACGCTACTACCCATAGCAGCGCAACTACTATCCACGGGTAACGCTTTGAATTTTTAATTTGGGCAAGCATTGTTTAACTTATTGTTTAATATGCCGGGTCTTGTTGTAATATGCCGGGTTGCAGGTCAAGCTGTGTTTGAGGAATTGGCCATTTATCATTCTTCTGAGGGTCATATGTTATACCCTGCATCAGCGTTCTGAACTGAGACTCGTTTACTATGAATTCATTCAAAACCTGGTTATCAATACCCCATCTTACAAGATCAAAAAACCTGTTTCCCTCTAACGCTGTTTCGAGACGAAGTTCCATTCTTAGCGCTGCCCTGCCATATTCCTGGCTCGGAAATGAGGTATATTCACCGAGTTTATAATTCGCAGCCGGTTTTGTCATATCAACCTCAATAGGGCGTCCGTCAAAAATATAGGTGGTAACCTTACCCATCACCAAATCATCCGATGCCCGCCTGCGAACGCGATTAATAAGGGTTTTTGCTGTTTCAAGATCTTCTTCTTCTACAGCACATTCTGCTCTCCATAATAAAACATGTGCAAAACGCAACGCTCTGTAATTAATAGATGTTGATCTTGCAAACGACGAATGTGATGCTATAGCCTGATCTTTTTTATAAAACATTTGTTTCACGGAATTATATGGACCACCGTATACCTGTTGCCTTACCCAATCACTGCCGGAATATACACCCCAGTCCATATAAGGGATGCCCCGGCGCCCCACGGTCCAGTCAAGACGGGGATCTACGGGTTCATCACTCGGAATAAATTCATCGGTTGGTGTTAATCCCATATCATTTTTGAGATTTGTTTCATTAAACTTTGGACCATTAATTCCAAGTAAAGGCAAACCATTTACATCTACCTTAAAAGCATTTACAATATCCTGCGAAGGCTGGTATACATTACAGCAGGTTGGTACAAAACGGTTCAATGGAAGGGTAACCCAGGAATCAGCATTGCCATTTCGTGGTCTATCTGTACCGTTATTTACCGAAGACTGAATTTCAAAAATGGATTCTATATTATTTTCTGTGAGTGGTGAATAGTTGTCTTTGAAATTTGCGACTAAATCGAACCTGCCGCTGTTAATGACCGCATCAAGCAACGGCTTAGCCTTGTCATACTCTTTCTGAAACATATGCGCATATGCCATATAAGCCATAGCTGCCCATTTGGTTGCTCTTCCCGGTTCTCCTGTATATGATTCAGGTAAGTTATCTACAGCAAACTTGAAATCTGCCTCAATATCATCCCATATCGGGCGGTCGTTTTTTACTTCAGAAGGAACAACACTTTCTGTAATGTATGGTACTTGCCAGAATACCTGTAAAAGCCGGAAATGCCACCAGGCCCGGATAAATTTTGCCTGGGCTTCTATAACTGTTGCCTGTGTTGCATCCATTGATGCTCTTTTGTTAGCCAGTGATTTTAAAACGTCATTTGCTCTGGCTATACCGTCATAACTAACAAACCATTTACCATTAATAAACTGGTTGGTTGCATCGGCTTTATATAATTCAATCTCTTCTACCGGTTGGGTATCTCCCTGTGTTGTGCCTTTATAAGCATCGTCAGAAGCACAATCCCAAACCCAGTTGCGCACAGAAGCTGCTCCCGACATAGCCTGATCTGTAGTGGAGCTTGCTCCACTCAGGGCCGCATACGCGCCGGTTAAAATATCTTCAGGATCAAGCAACTCCAAAAAAGCTACTCCTTTGGGCTCTTTGGATAAAAAACTTTTGCTGCATGAAATGATGACTGACATTCCCAGTGCTGTCAGTAAACAGCCTACAGATATATATGATGACTTTTTCATTGTAAATATTTTATGAGTTGTTATTCGATATTATAAGGTTATGTTTAAACCAACCAGATATCTTTTAGGTGTAGGCCAAATACCATAATCAATTCCAAAAGTGCGGTCGCTCGTTTGTATCTGCGGATCAAGCCCTGTATATTTAGTAAAGGTCAACAGGTTTGAACCCATTACATATATCCTGCATTTATTTACAGAAATCCTATTCAGCCAATGCGAAGGCAGATTATAACCAAGCTGCAGGTTTTGGAGCCTGAGAAAAGAACCATCTTCAATAAAATAGGTGGATGGTAACTGGCTTGTGGCGTCATTAATCTCGGCAATAGGCATTTTAGCGTCTTTGTTATCAGCTAAGTATGGACTTCCCCATGACTCATACAACCTTCTTGTACTCCTGTTTTTCTGAAAGAAATTAAAGTCAAGCGATCTCCTGAGTACATTGGCTATATCGTTTCCTACACTCGCATAAAAAATCGCGGAAAGATCAAACTGGCGGAATTGAATGCCTGCCGTAAGCCCGGCAGTAAAGTCGGGATGTGGCGACCCTATATAGGTACGGTCATCATTATTAATTACGCCATCTTCGTTCACATCTCTGAATTTAAACCGCCCCAATGCATTATAGGTTCCAAATGGCGCATGTTTATCTACTTCATCCTGTGTTTGAAAAATACCAACAACATCATATCCGTAAAATTCCGGGAATGCTGTACCCCGTTCTGCGCGGGTGTAAATATGTTCTCTGTAAGATGACCCTATAATTGTTTCCGCTGCTGCATCAGACAGTTTGAGTATTTTATTTTTATAGTGTGAAAAATTCACACCTATATTATACCTTAAATCATTGTTGAGCGCCGTACCCCGGTAATTGAGCTGCAGATCTATTCCCTTATTGCTCATGTCGCCAATATTTACCGAAGGAATAGTTGCCTGCCCGTTTACTGAGGGTATTCCACGCGGGTACAGCATATCGGATGTTTTCCGCTGCCAGATATCCACTGCTACATCAAGATTCTTCAATACCGTTGCATCAATGCCAAAATTGATGGTTGAGGTCGTTTCCCATTTGGCATCCGGATTACCAAAGGCCAGGGATTCAAATCCTGTTGTTAAGCCGGAATTGGACCCATCCATAGGGTAACTGGAAAAAGAGTGATCTGTTCTGAAGGTTGTAAACCCGTTATAATTTCCAATTTGATCGTTACCCGACCGTCCCCAGCTTGCTCTCAGCTTCAGATAATCCAGCACCTTCCCGGTTGATGCCATAAAATTTTCATCTGACACTACCCATCCTACTGCAAAGGCAGGAAAATTTCCGTATCTGTGCCCTGTACCAAATCTTGATGAACCATCCCGTCTGAATATGGCATCCACAAGATAGCGTCCTTCAAAATCGTAATGCAAATACCCGAAATAAGAAAATGTAGACCAGTCGCTGGCTGAACCGGAATTTGTTTGTACTCCTTCCCCTGAATTTAAAACCCAGTAATTTTTGTTTGTAACCAGGTATTTGGTGCGTGTGGCAGAAAGTCCGTTGTCATAATTGCTGATTGCTTCTGTACCAAGCAAGGCCTCAATGTTATGCCCTGAACTTAGTTTTTTTGAATAACTGAGTGTATTGGTAAAGTTCCATAACCTTGAGGCATTGGATGTTTCGGTTAACTGGTGATCTGCTCTTGCCTGGTAGCTGTCGGGATTGGCTTCGAGGGGAAGCTTTTCGTAGCTCTTGCTGATAGTATAGCCAAAGAGTGTTTTAAAAGAAAGATCAAATGGCAGTCCCACTATGGCGTGGAGATTGCCTGCAACAGCAAGTCTTTCCCTTCTGAAATCCATTGCCCTTTCCAGGTCTCCTATCGGATTTATAAAAGGATCAAAGCCTGTTAACCGGGAAAGAGGAGCATAATTTCCTTTAATATCATATACCGGCATTATTGCAGTAAGTTGCGGAATAACTCCCAAAGCCCCGCTTTCTCCTTCTTCCTGTAATCCTTTATCTGTTATCTGGCTCAGGCGGATATTCTGTCCAAGCTTCAACCATTTTTTTACTGTTGAACTGATATTCCCGCTCAGCGTAAACCTTTCAAAGCCGGAATGCTTTACTATACCACCTTCATTAAGGTAGCCCGCACTGAAGGCATAAGTAGTATTTTCCGACCCGCCTGTAACGGACAGGTTATAATCCTGCGTAATACCCGGATTGAAGATTTCCTTATGCCAGTCGGTGCCTGCGGTGTTAGATTCTGTAATAGGATAGCTTCGTATATTGTACAGATTAGTATCTACCTGGTCAGCTCCTGCAGGCAGCAGATATTTAGGTATACGGGGCGTTGCTCCATTTCCGTATACAGGATGATTATATATACCCCCTGTTGATATATTTGGTAGTTAAGCTATTAAGCAGCGAG
>NZ_DAOMQT010000027.1:0-66370 GCF_035445465.1 Agriterribacter sp. | reverse complement strand
TGCCTCATCATAAGTGACTGTTTTTTGTCAACCTATTTTAGGCATGCACACCCTGCAACCTGAGACCTGCAACTTGTACCCTGCACCCTGAATCAATCTCCAATTTTCTTTGAATAAAACACAACGAATATGCCTGTGAGGGAAAGAATGGCTGAAATGAAATAAAAGCAAAGGCTTACGGAAACCGCCATGTCTTTATTGAGCATCAATATGGAAGCCGCCCAAACAATGGCAATTTCACGGGCGCCCAACCCGCCGATGCTGAAAGGGAAAAGGGTAGCCAGCGTAGACAGCAGGAATATCGTAAAATAAGCGGGATACGATTCCTGGCAACCCAGGGCTTTTAAAATAAAGGCCACGGCAACCAACTGGCAGCTTTGCACCAGCAGGGCCAAAAAATGTGTTTTAAAGAACCGAGCGCAATGCAATTTAAAAAAATAACGGATCACGAAGTAGTACAATACTGTACCTGCCGCAAAACCACCGGCTACCAGCCATGTATAACCGCCAAACAGGGGTACTGTTAATGAAAGTATTACAAGAATGAAGGCGAGCGCCCATAGCCCGCTCAGCCTGTCGAAGAAAACAGCACTGAAAAGCTGTTTACGCGGTTTATTGTATTGCCTGTTCAGGGTAAGTATTTTATATCCGTCGCCGCCAATGCCGCCGGGTAAAAAAATATTATAGAACATTCCCTGTATATACAATATGATATTGCCTTTAACGGCTATGGGTAGTTGAATATTCCTGAAAAAATTCAATAAGCGAAAGGAAGAAATGACCTGGGAAACGGCGAAAAACAACAGGGCAGGAACGAACAGCCATACCGTTGCATTGTCCCATATGCGGGATAATGCCTGCAAATCTATTTTTGTATAAACCACCCATAAGGTAATGCCGGTAACCGCTATTTTTAAAAAGAGCTTACCGGTATTCCACATCTTTTTTTTGTCCATGTACAATGCGCCTGATCTGGTACGTTTTTTTATTTCCTGATTCAAAATATATGCGGATACTGATCTCGGCCAGGAAGCCAATGGTTATTAGCTGTATTCCGCCCAGCAAAAGTATTAAACCTAAGATCAATAAAGGCTTGCCCCATATGTCGTGTCCCGACAGTTTTAGTATCAGCAAATAAATATTGGTTATCATTCCGATAAAAAGCATAATAAAGCCTATACCACCAAAAAGGTGCATAGGCTTTTGAATATACTTCCTGAAAAACACCATCGTAATTAAATCAGACATCACTTTAAAGGTGCGCCCCAGTCCGTATTTCGATTTCCCGAACTGACGGTGATGATGCTTTACATCTACCTGCACGATGCTGGCGCCCTGTAGCTTGGCCAGCACAGGTATAAAGCGATGCATTTCGCCATATAAGCCCAGGTCGTCTGCTATTTCTTTTTTAAATACTTTTAATGTGCAGCCATAATCTTTAATGTGCACGCCGGTTAGCTTCCTGATCAGGTAATTAGCCATGCGGCTGGGCAGTTTACGTAGCAGGAATCCATCCTGCCGGTTCTTACGATTGCCTGCCACCACATCCCAGTCTTCGGTTTTGAGTTTATGGAGCATGTGCGGGATATCACTGCTGTCGTTTTGCATATCGCCGTCTAACAAGGCCACATACCTGCCTGTGGCATGCTCTATTCCTGCTGTCATGGCGGTGCTTTGCCCGTAATTTTTCCTTAGTTCAATTAAGGTGATCCTTTCATCGGCTATGGTTCTGATCGCTTTTTGCGTCCCGTCTGTAGAGCCGTCATCTACAAAAATTACTTCATAATCAATACCCGATAAGTCAACCCTGAGTTTTTCCACCAGGCGGCCAACATTTTCTACTTCATTTAAAACCGTTATTACTATGGAAAGTTCAGGTGTCATAACTGTATTTTAATGTGAAACCTTTAGCAGGTATAAGGTGTCCAACTGGCTTTGCCTGGTAGCGGGGTTCAGGAATGATGCTTTCAAACGGCTGATGCGAAAATGCTTACCCTCATATATTTCGGCAGGGGGAATAGCAGCCAGCTTTAATGAATCCATACCTTTTGTATCTGTAAGCAGCCAGAATGCATCACCCTGTTTATTTTTAATATCATCTAAAAAGAGGGTAGGAGAGAGGTGCCTGGTTTTGAAATCAAATGCAAAATTATAAGTATTGTAAAAGTAAGTTGCTGAAAGATCAATTTGTTTTTCTTTTGCAATAGCAGCCAGGTTCAGGCCGCCTTCATACCGCAGCAACTGCGGGTAGAAGAAAGAAAAAAGTATAAAGTTCACTAATGCAATTCCGGTAACGCTAACCGTGGCAATTTTCATCAGCGGCTTCTTGTTATTGAGCGCCCACCAGCCTGTATACAAAACGGCTGCAAGGGCAGGTAAGCCTGTAAGAACGATATTGACGTCAAAGCTCCACACGCATAAAATAACTACGAGAACAACAATAAGCATGGCAATGATGGCTTGAAGCCGGGTAATAATGCGTAAAGGCCTGTTGCGGGATTGCGCATCCAGCTTCACCAGCTTAGCCGCAGTTAATATAGCCAGAAAAGGAAAAAGAATATTCAGATAATGCGGAAGCTGAAACTGTGAACCGGAGATCACTATAAAAACAAACACAACAGTTCCTATAGTGAAAGCTTCGGTGTTGTGCAGGAATGCCAGCCTGGTTCTCCACAAATCTTTTAACCGGCTGCCTGCGGCATAGTAAGCCAGGAGCGACCAGGGCAGGAATGCCCATAGCAGCGTATGA
This sequence comes from Agriterribacter sp., assembly GCF_035445465.1. NCBI lineage: Bacteria > Pseudomonadati > Bacteroidota > Chitinophagia > Chitinophagales > Chitinophagaceae > Agriterribacter > Agriterribacter sp. Next base: position 63,621 of record NZ_DAOMQT010000027.1, on the reverse strand, counting down.
AAATAAAAGAAGTAATCTTTTTTACCGCCCCCCCAGTTTTTCCCATCCAGCCGTTCAATGTTTTGTCCCCATAAAATAAATTTTACACCCGAAATATGGGTCATTCCCCTGATCTCTTTTTCGGGATGCAGGTCGAACTGCAGGTAGTAGCAATACAGTACCGGGAGCATGAACACAAGGGTAAGCAACGCTATAGCTACCCATTTTATGTGAAACATGCCGGCAAAGTTGCGTTTATACAGCAGGTAAAAAAACAAGGCTGCGCAGGGAATAACAATACCTGCCATGCCTTTGGTTGAAAACCCGAGTGCCATAAATAAGGCTGCTGCTATTATGTTATACCATTTTTTTGTTATGCCGGCTTCCAGCAATTGCCAGGCTGCCAGGATGATGCAGGCCGTGAGTATGGCATCCATGCGTACATCCATGCAGGCAAGGATAAAGGCCTGGGCGGAAGCTAAAATTAACGCTGCAAGCCTTCCTGTTTCCGCATTGTACAGGCGTTTGCCCGTTTTGTAGGTGGCCCAAACAGCGGCAATGCTAAACAACAGGGAAGGCAGTTTATAAGCGAAGGGCGTTACACCAAATAAATGATAGCAGGCTGCGGCCAGCCAGAAAAGTAAATGCGGCTTATCTAAATAATCTTTTCCGCGGTCTATCAGATCTACGTAGTTATTGTTTTGGTACATGTGAAGGGCGATATTGGCATGGTGCGCTGCATCGCCGTTCATCAGGGGGATGAACAACCCTAGAATATAACAAACACTTAAAAGAAAGTATAAAAAAAAATATTGCTTCTTATCCCCGAAAGACATCATGATTATAATGTATAAGATTTTTCTTCCGGCGAGCCGGGCTTACATTTTTAGCCCGCAAAGTTATCTTATTCGTGAAACTAATCTGCTATAATCTAGCTTAGTATAGGGGTGTTCAATCCTGTTTGTGGTTAACATTATATTGCCGCGCTAATTCACAACAATTTCGCTCAGGAATATCCATCCGGGGCTTCCTTTGCTATTGTGCCATGGCGGTAGTGAGGCAACAGGATGAAGTATGATCTTCAGGCAATGCAGTTCTGCTGTTGTTAACTGAATGTTTTCCTGTAAGGATCTTGCCGGTTCATTTTTTTCGGGTACGCGGGGGGCCAGTTTACCCAGCAATTGCATATGGCCTTCATCCATTCCGCCCCACACTTCTACTTTTGCGGGAGGAAAAATATGACCGCCTGTATTCTGCAGCATCTGCAGCAATATATTTTTGGGAGTAACCTTATTATTAAAGAAGAAATAGTACGCCGCTTCATTTTTCTGATAGCCCAGCCATTCTCCGTTAGAGAAGTTAGCGTAATCACCCAATGCGCCATCCGTAAGCAAACCGGGTGTTTCCGCACTGTATTTCGGATCGGGTTTAGTGATAAAGGATATAGAATCGGGCGCAAATCCCTGCTTAATGAAAGCAGCCTGCACCGGGGTGCTTCCGTACCATCCTTTTTTGTAGGCATTTGCAATCAGCGTAACCGATTCATTAATAGCAACAGGTTCGGTATATAGCAGGCCGCTCACACTGTCGGGTGGCGTTCCATCTAAAGTATACCGTATATCCACTCCTTTAAAAGGATGGCGGATCTCAATTGTTGTTGTTTTATTAAAGATGCCCTGCGGCGTTTTTATAACGGGAGGACTCAACGCTACCATTACATCTCCATTGTCTATGAAACCCGTTTCAATGTATACGTTTGAAAACTTAGCTTTAAGCGGCTGAAGCTGCACGCTGTCTATTTTAGTATCCCATACAAATACCGATTTCAGTTCCGGGAGTGGTAATATTTTTTCTAAGGCGGGGGCCGTAACAGCAGTGCCCGACAACGTTAGTTCACGCAGCTTGGTTAAGGTGCCTAATTGCTCTACTCCCTTCGCAGTAACATCCGTATAATTAAGGTTAAGCTTCTCTATGTTAGTGAGTTGCCGGATCAGTTTTATGTCTTCATCTTTCACCGGCAGGCGGGAAAGGTTCAATTCAACGATTTGTTGTTTTAATGGCAGGAGTTCTTCCAATGCTTTTGAAGTAAAAATATTACGGCCATATAAATTAACCGAAAGCGCCGGTGAGTTTTTTCCCAGGGGCACAATTATGCGGTAGTTATTATTTAAAGCAAGTATTTTCTTTTCGTCTGCCGCTTTAAAATCATATACGGGCTGTGTGGGTACAGCAGGCTGTAAATAAGCGGTGGCCAGTATACGGAAAGTATCCTGTTCGGGAAGGCTGAATAATTTATCTTCGGTTGCCGCGCCTGCTTTTATCCAGGCATATAACAGCGCAGATTCCGTTTCTGTTAATTGCGGTTTGGAAGCGGGGGGCATATGTTTCTTGTCGTCCATTGGTAAATGCAGGCGCCGGATCAGCAGGCTGGTGTCGGGCTGACCCGGGATGAACAATGGTCCCGATTTACCGCCTGCCAGAAGGCCCTCCATATTTTCGAGCAGCAATTCGCCCTTGAGTTTTGATGTACTGTGGCAGCTTGTACATTTGCTTTCCAGGATGGGTTGAATTACATCGGCAAACACAACCGCTTTATCGGGCGGCGTTAAATCTCTTTGCTGCTTTTGAATGGGCGCCAGCACATAGTTTTCTCCATGGGTTAGGTTAGCGCCCCAATGCCCTGTTATGATAATGGTAAAAGTGGCAACAATGGTAAACAGCTTCGTAAATACCACATGCTTTACCAGGAAATTATGGTAGGAGTAAAAAAGAAACCCCAGTATTGCGATGCTTACACCGCCCCATTTGTGCAGGAGTAATACATTGCCTTCACCGGCATCTTCCAGCGATAATAACATGCCTAATATAGCGGTAATTACTGCCGATAAAGCCGCCACAAGCCGCAACAGCGCAAGCCATTCATTGTCCGCTCCTTTACCAACGGGGATCCACATTGTAAAAAAAGAGATCAGCAGCAAAACGATAGGGAAATGAAGGAACATAGGATGCAATCTGCCAGCTACGGCAAGCCACGAGGGGATCTGCAGGAAACTTTCAAATACTACTAAAAAAAGAAGAAAGACCATGCTGCCGAATAATATCCCACCACCAATTCTTTTAACTGTTTGCATGTATGTTGCTATAATTTTTAATTGTTGTATATATCAACCTGCTTCACCTGTTTACATCAACAAAGCAATACCGGTGTTGTGTAAAACAAATGTGAAACCTGCCAGCCGGCAGGCTGGCGTAAGAAGGTGAGAGATGGTGAATAGTGAGCGATGAAATTCACTATGCACTTCCACACCCTTATTACCCCGCGGTCTGACGCTCCTTCATCGCGTACCGGCCGCGGCATTTTTGCTGTCCAGCTTCTGACATTTATCTTCTCACGCTTCAGGTCTCACCACTCACCACTTACTACTTACCACTTACCACTTACTACTTATCACTTACCATCACACCCTGCTGAACTTGTACGGGTATACTTTGTTTGACGCCCATTGTGCCACGTAAATGCTTCCTTCATCATCAACGCACACATCATGCGGATGAACAAATATTTTTTCCTTCTGCAACATGGGCTGTAATTTTCCGTCTTTGTATACCGGCGCTGTTCCGCCGATATTGGAAACCACTTTATTGTTTTTATCTAATATGGTTACAAAGCCGGTTCCCGGAGCATTTAAGTCGGGTGAGCGCAATACCGCGGCATACAGGTGATCGCCATGTATAACCGGCCGGCAAACACAGGCGCCGGGCAATTCAATTACTTCTATCAGCTTTCCGTCTAATGAAAATCTTTTAAAGCAGTTGCGGGTACGGTCGGTGATCAGTAAAGTAGGGGTTCCCTGCCTGCTGTCAACCGTTATGCCATGCGCATTGTCGAGGTTGGCCGTGGTATCTCCTTTGCCTCCGAAGAAATGCTTCAGTTTCCCTTTTTCATCATAGTGCATTATATATTGCGCGCCATAGCCATCGGCAATATAAAAATCTCCGTTATCAAGCACTGTTGTTTCTGTAGGAACAAATGCTTCTTTGTTTTTATACACGCCGGTCTCTTCCGGGTAGTCTATAGTAAACAGCAACCTGCCATCTATTGTTGTTTTATATACCTGGTGCTTACTGGTATCGGTAATAAAGAGGTATTCTTCTCCACCGGCACGATGTAGTGTTAGCCCGTGCGCGCCCGGAAATTGATGGCCCCAGCTTTCTTTTAATTTGCCCGATTTGTTGTAGATAAGAATATTGTTTTTTGTTTCATTTGTAAGTAAAACAATACGTCCCTTCTTATCCTGTATCATTTCGTGGCAGTCATTTACAGGATATTTTTCGGGGTTTAAGGCGCCCCATTTTACATTCATGCGATAGCGCATATCATTGTGCCCGTACACGGGATCATTTTTTCCGGCAAACATATCATTGGTAATAGCCATGGCGCCTGCTGCAAACCCGGCGTTTTTTAAAAATTTTCTTCTGTTCATAAGGGGATAAAAAATAAATTAAAGTATAATTTAGCTATAGAACGATTGCTATGCAATAATATCCCTGACCACCGTACCAGACACATCCGTTAACCTGTACCTTCTTCCCTGGAAGCGGTAGGTAAGTCTTTCATGATCAAAGCCCAGCTGGTTTAAAATGGTAGCATGAAAATCGTTGATGTGTACCGGATTCTTAACAATGTTATACCCGAACTCATCGGTTTCTCCATAAACCATTCCGGGTTTAATGCCGCCTCCGGCCATCCAGATGGAAAAGCAGCGGGGATGATGATCCCTGCCGTAATTATCTTCACTCATAGCGCCCTGGCAATAATTGGTTCTGCCAAACTCACCGCCCCATATTACTAACGTTTCATCTAATAATCCTCTTTGTTTGAGATCGGTGATCAATGCGGCGGACGGCTGATCCACATCTTTCGCCTGCCCTCTCATTTCATTAGGCAGGTTGCCATGCTGATCCCATCCCTGGTGATATAATTGTATAAAGCGAACGCCGTTTTCCGACAGCTTGCGTGCCAGCAGGCAATTGGCGGCATAGGTACCGGGTACCAGGCATTCCGACCCGTAGAGCTTTACAATATCGTCCGATTCTTTTGATACGTCCATGATTTCCGGTACAGCGGTTTGCATCCGGTAAGCCATTTCGTACTGCTGTATTTTGGTAGCAATTTCGGGATCGCCAAAATTTTTGAGCTGTATTTCATTCAACGCAGCAACCTTGTCTAACATTTTGCGGCGGGCTTCCCTGTCCATACCATCAGGATCCTGTAAATATAAAATAGGGTTTTCACCGCTGCTGAACTGCACGCCCTGGTGAATGGAATCTAAAAATCCGTTCGACCATAATTTCGAATATACGCCCTGCCCGTTTCCTTTACCGCGGGACAGCAGCACACAAAAGGCAGGCAGATTTTTATTTTCCGTTCCCAGTCCGTAGCTCACCCATGAACCCATGCTGGGGCGGTTTCCCTGCTGCGCGCCGGTTTGAAAAAAGGTTAAAGCCGGATCGTGGTTGATGGCTTCGGTATGCAGGGATCTTACGATGCAAAGGTCATCTACCACCTTGGCCATGTGCGGGAATATTTCGCTTACCCACGCACCTGATTGCCCATGCTGGTTAAATTTATAGTAAGAGCCTACCAGCGGAAATGATTTTTGCCCGGAGGTCATGCCCGTCAGCCGCTGTCCCTGCCGGATGGATTCGGGTAGATCCTGTCCCATCATTTTATTGAGCGTGGGCTTATAATCAAATGTTTCCAATTGGGAGGGTGCGCCATTCTGGAACAGGTAGATCACTCTTTTTGCTTTAGGCGCAAAATGAGGGATGCCGGGCATAAATCCCGCTTCTTCTTCCACGGCTCCGTCAAAAAGACCGGGAATGAGAAGGGAGCCGAGGGCGGCGCTGCCGAGCCCGATGCTCATACGCGATAAAAACTTACGGCGGTTAATATTCAGCCCGTGTTGTAATAATTCTTTATCCATCACACTTTAGGTTTTTGTAATTGCTTCATCCATATTATAAATTACCTGCACCAGGCGCGCAAGGGCAGCTACTTCAGGGGCAGGGGCGCTCTTTATTTTGTATTCTCCTACTTTGGTAACTTTTTCTATAGTGGCAGGATTGGCTTTAAACCAGGCCTGCTGCTCACCCAGATATTCTAATAAAATAGCCTGTTCCTGTTTATCGGGGTGCCGGTTAATGATGCGTAAAAAAGCGTCGGTAACGGCGGCTTCAGGTTTTTCTTTCTTTTGTACTAATTGATCTGCCAGCGCAACCGATGCTTCTAATATAGTAGGATCGTTCATCATGATCAGGGCCTGCAAAGGCGTATTGGTCCTTGATCTTTTTACTTCGCACTGATCGCGGTTGCTGGCATCGAAGATCATCATTGCAGGCGGGGGAACCGTTCTTTTAATAAAGGTATACATACCTCTCCTGTACAGCTTGTTGCCATGATCCTGCTTGTAGGTGGCCAGCAAACCTCTTCCCGATGTTGCCAGTTCCCACAATCCAGGAGGCTGGTAAGGTTTAACGCTTGGTCCGCCTATGATGGGTTGCAATAAGCCGCTGCTGGCTAATGCCATATCGCGGATCATTTCTGCGTTCATACGGATGCGTGGCGCATAGGATAAATAAATATTCTGGGGATCGGCTTTTAATTTCTCGGGTGTTATTACTGACGACTGGCGATATGTAGCCGACATATATATTTGCTTCACTAATCTTTTGATATCCCACCCGTTTTCCCGGAAATCAACTGCCAGCCAGTCTAATAATTTAGGATTGACAGGTAATTCTCCCTGCATGCCAAAGTCATTGGATGATTTTACAATCCCTCTTCCAAAAATTTCCTGCCATACCCGGTTTACAAAAACCCTGGCGGTAAGCGGGTTTTTTGCATCAAAAAGCCATTCCGACAATCCCAAACGGTTTTCAGGAAGCCCGGAAGGGAAGTCCATGATCGCTTTAGGTGTGCCCGGTTTTACTTCTTCTGCATGCTGGTCGTACACGCCGCGGGAGAGGATATAGGTTTTTCTTGCCGTGTCCATATCCTTCATTACCGATACCTGCAGTCCCACCGTATCCGAGCTGGTTATAAAGCTCAGCACGCCTTTCAGGTCTTCCTGTGTAATATCAATCCGCGGATTTTTGGCAAAAGTTTCATGTCCTCCAACGGTAGATTCCAGTCCAACTTCTTTAATACTATTGAAGAAAGCCGAAAGCTCGAAAAAATCCTTTTGTGAAATGGGGTCGTATTTATGGTCATGACATTTGGCGCATTCAATGGTCATGCCCAGTATGGCTGTACCCAGTGTATTGGTTCTGTCTACCACATATTCCACGCGGTATTCCTCATCAATTACGCCGCCTTCTTCGGTAATTTTATGGTTACGGTTAAAGCCAGTTGCCAGTATCTGCTCTTTTGTAGCATCCGGAATTAAATCGCCGGCTAACTGCCAGGTAACAAATTTATCATAAGGTAAATTTTCATTAAATGCATGAATGACCCAGTCTCTCCATGGCCATTGCGACCTGTAATTATCATCCTGGTAGCCATGCGAATCGGCATAGCGGGCCACATCTAACCAGGGAATGGCCATGCGCTCTCCGTATGCCGGTTGCTGTAACAAAGCGTCAATCGTTTTTTCATACACATTGGGGTCTGTGCTGTTTATGAAGCTGTCTATCATACCGGGCGTTGGCGGCAAACCTGTAATGTCTAATGCAATACGCCGGAGCAGTCTTTCTTTATCAGCTTCCTCATTAGGTGTAAGGCCATGCTCCTCCATCTTGTTTAAAACAAAATGATCAATTTCATTTTTGGGCCACGTTTCATTTTTTATTTTCGGGAGCGCAGCTTTCTGCGGGGGCACAAAGGCCCAGTGCGGCTCATATTTGGCGCCTTCTTCGATCCATTTTTTAATAATACGAACTTCGGCTTCGGTAAGCGTGGGTAAATTGCTTGAAGCAGGAGGCATCATGATGCTGGTATCTGTGGTGGAAACGCGGAGATAAACCTCAGATAGGTTTGGTTTGCCCGGCACTATGGCATGTGCCTGCGGGTTCTCTTTCAGCGCCTTGTAAGCTTCTTCCTCGATGTCTAATCTCAAACCTGCTTCGCGTTTATTGGCATCGGGTCCATGACAGGCATAGCATTTATCGGACAGGATAGGACGAACCTGGAAATTATAGCTAACGGTTTCTGCATTGCCATCTTTACCTGTTTTGTCATTGTAAAAGTATCTGAAAGTAAACAAAACTATTGCACCGGCTATGCAGAACAGCGCAACTATATAAAACTTCTTCATAATGCAAGTTTAACAACCGGGTTTAGTAAGTTGTTTAAAAAGATGGGGCTGTCTAAAAAGTGATATTTTGCCACGAAGTCACGAAGAAAATAAAACCTGAAGATCAGGACTTTGTGTCTTAGTGTGTTAGTGGCATATCTTCCATATCGGCCCTTTTGAAACAGCCTCATTCCTTAACTGATATTGTTTAAGGATGAATTATCATGGTAAGACCAGGTGCTTTACAAAATAAGCCTAAAGTTAAAGAATTCTTTGCAGTATCGTTAAGATTTTAAAAGTAGTATAACCTTGTTTGAACGAATTGCGATAATCCATTATCTGTTACTTATGTTTTTGTTATAGCTTCTTCCATATTATATATAACCTGCACCAGCCGTGTTAATGCAGCTATTTCAGGGTCAGGTTTATTTTTCATTTTATATTCCCCCGCTTTGGTAACTTTTTCTATATTGGCGGGATTGGCCTTGAAGTAAACTTCCTGTTCTTTATAATATTGCATTAGAATACCCAGTTCCTGCTTGTCGGGCTTGCGGTTTATGATGCGTAGAAAAGCATTGGTAACAGCCGCATCCGAAGTCATTTTCTTTTCGGCCAGGTCATCGGCAAGGGCAACAGATGCTTCCAGTACAGTAGGGTCGTTCATCATGATCAGGGCCTGTAAAGGTGTATTCGTTCTTGATCTTTTTACTTCACACTGATCGCGGTTGCTGGCGTCAAACATCAGCATAGCAGGAGGCGGCACGGTACGTTTAATAAATGTATACATTCCCCTCCGGTAAAGCTGCTCGCCATGATCCTGCTTATATACTGTTAGCGTACCCCTGCCCGCTGTAGCCAATTCCCAGAGGCCTGGAGGCTGGTAAGGTTTAACGCTTGGACCGCCTATTGCGGGTTGTAATAATCCACTGCTGGCCAGCACCAGGTCGCGGATCATTTCGGCATTCATACGGATACGCGGCGCATACGATAAATAAATATTTTGCGGGTCGGCTTTTAATTTTTCAGGTGTTATTACCGATGACTGGCGGTAGGTGGCCGACATATAGATCTGTTTTACCAGTCTTTTTATATTCCATCCGTTTTCCCGGAAATCTACAGCCAACCAGTCTAATAATTGGGGGTTGGTGGGTAATTCGCCCTGCATGCCAAAGTCGTTGGATGATTGTACGATGCCTCTCCCAAAAATTTCCTGCCACACCCTGTTTACGAAAACCCTTGCAGTAAGTGGGTTTTTTGCATCAAAAAGCCATTGAGATAACCCCAGCCGGTTTTTAGGAAGATCAGCCGGAAAGACCATGATAGCTTCGGGGGTACCGTGTTGCACTTCTTCTGCATGCTGATCATATGCGCCTCTTGAAAGGATATACGTTTTTCTGATGGTATCCATATCCTTCATTACAGACACCTGCAATCCTGCCGTATCTCTAAAAGTGGTAATAAAGCTCAGCACACCTTTCAGGTCTTCCTGTGTAATATCCATTCGTGGATTTTTGGCGGGAGCTATGGCATCTAATCCAACTTCTTTAATACTATTGAAGAAAGCCGAAAGCCTAAAAAAATCCTTTTGTGAAACAGGATCGTATTTATGATCATGACATTTGGCGCATTCAATAGTCATACCTAAAATAGCTGTTCCGAATGTATTAGTCCTGTCTACTACATATTCCACGCGGTATTCCTCATCAATTACGCCACCTTCATCGGTAATTTTATGGTTGCGGTTAAAGCCTGTTGCCAGTATCTGTTCTTTAGTGGCTTCAGGCATTAAATCGCCTGCCAGCTGCCAGGTTAAGAACACATCATATGGTAAATTTTTATTAAAGGCATAGATCACCCAATCTCTCCACGGCCATTGCGATCTGTAAAAATCATCCGTGTAGCCGCCCGAATCTGCATAACGCGCCACATCTAACCAGGGAATAGCCATACGTTCGCCGTAAGCCGGTTGCTGCAGCAAGCTGTCAATCATTATTTCGTAGGCCCCGGGATCTGTGCTTTTTACAAAACGGTCTATTTGAGCAGGTGTTGGCGGAAGTCCCGTAATGTCTAATGCAATACGCCTGAGTAATCTTTCTTTATCCGCTTCTTCGTTTGGCGCAAGCCCGTGTTCTTCCATTTTACTCACTACAAAATGATCAATTTCATTTTTGGCCCACGCTTTTTTTTTACTTTAGGGACCGGTGATTTTTGCGGGGGCACAAAAGCCCAGTGGGGCTCGTAGCGGGCGCCTTCTTCAATCCATTTTTTAATAATGGCAACTTCTGTTTTTGTAAGTGCAGGTAAATTACCGGATGCGGGTGGCATCATTATGGCAGTATCTGTAGCTGATACCCGTATATAAAGTTCAGATAAATGAGGCTTGCCCGGAACAATGGCATGAGCTTTGGGGTTGTTTTTCAAAGCCTTATAAGCTTCTTCCCGGATATCCAATCTTAGCCCTGCTTCCCTTTTATTGGCATCGGGACCATGGCAGGCGTAGCATTTATCGGACAGGATAGGACGAACCTGGAAATTATAGCTGATGGCATCTTCCTTATTAAGGCTGATGGGTTTTTTGCCGGACAGGTACATGAAAGCGAACAGCGCTATTCCACTAACCAAACAAAATAATACAACTATATAAAGATTTTTCATTGATACAATTTTAACAACCGTTTCCTAAGTTAATCTCTTTTTTTGGTGCAACACTATTCAGTTAAAAGTTGTCAGGAGAAATGCAGTACATTTTTTTAAAATATGAAAAAAATGAATTAAAAGTAACGGTTCATCCAAATAATCGCCTGCCGGAGAAATGGAACAGTAATTGTTGCGATAAATAAAATAAGTAAAACCTCATTGCACTGCCATAGGGTTGTCAGCAGCCTGTTTTAAGTTTGCATGCTACAGGTTGATTTCAAAGGCAAATTAACCTTTTTAAGCCCGGGAGAATATTTTACCTGATTTAAAAAATGCTAAAACAATGGAACAGTTGGTAGAAGTATTCAAAACAAATGTTGAGCAGGAAACACAGGCAGCAAAGCTGTTGGCCGCACTTGTAGATTATTTCCCTTCCTATAAGATTAATTTCGATTTGCAGGATTGTGATAAAATATTACGTGTAGAAAGCCGTAACGGCGCCATAGATAATAACCGCATCATAGAAGCTATTGGCGATTTTGGATATATTATTGAGGAATTGACGGATTAAGTGAATAGGATTTGAAATTTTAGATTTAAAATTTGCAAGTATTCCGCCGTAGTTGCATATTGTATGCTGACTTGGTTCGTTGGCTCAGGTCGCTGTGCGGAGAGCAACTGCTTTGTTATATAAATTGTCGAAGCGGTCAATTTGTCTTGTCCAGTTAACAATGTCTGCATTTATCCAGTTGAGAATTTCTAAAATATTATTGTGGTTTGTGGCCAATGCAATAAGGTCATTACAAACAGGCTCATAATGAAAGATGCGATTTCTGAATTTGCGAATGTGATTGAGTTTATAAGAAATTTTGTCTCTCTGCTTGTTGGCAGTTTCAAGCAGTGGAAAAGCATACATTAAAGGTTTCCAAAAATCTTTAGCATATTGCTTATTGAAAAGAGTTGTCCAAAACCCGAAGGTCAATTCTGCAACCACTTTGTCGGCTGTCATCTGGTTGTGCCCTGTAAGTATTTTTCTTTTGGCAACATTAACCTGGTCAAATAATTCGGGTTGTTTAAATTGTGAAAACCAGTCTGCCGATTTATAGTGTATGGCAAACGAGTTGTGTATAGAATTTCTCAAAGCTATTTCCAGATTGGAAAGCAAAGGATAAAACGATTCTGAAACTTGGGTGTTAAGCCTGTAATACTCAATAGCTTTTTCTTTGTCTGTAGGGAACAGGTTGTAATAAGTACTAAGCCTTTTTGCTGAAAGAAGCTTTTCTAAGTCGTCAATATTCATCAAATTGCCTTTAAAACAGTTGTTACAAATGTAAGTTTAAAGACGTATATTTGCAATGCGATACCCGGTAAATCCTCTCTCCCGCATGGGATGATGAAACCGGGTTTTTGTTTTTAAAGAATTTTGATTGATTTCTAACCCTACATTCCTTTCCTTTTGTTGTTGCGCTTATTGGCCTGATAGTTAGCGGCAATGTATTGTCTCGCGTGTCATCGCGGAAAAATTCCGATAGCGATAATGAACGTCAATAATTTCTTCCAGCGCATCTGCAACCAGTTCTTTGTTGTCCCAATTATTAAGATGTTCTATTACAATTTTTAAACAATCCTTTTTATAAGCAATTTGCCCGATAACGTGGATCCCATTTTTTTGACAGAACCAATAACTGCATTTCGTGGAGAATGATGTGTGTCAAACAAACCCTTATCAAAAAAAGTTGCACAACTCCAAAGTCTCTTTTCCCAATCTCTACTGCCGCATTAATAACCGTCTGCCGTATTTTAAAATCATCCTGCAACAGGAATATATCAAGCATTTGAATGACTTTTGGCTGTAATCTTTTATTGCTAAAATAAAGTCGTCCAATAGATAAGTACGCTGATTTTCTTATGTAGGTATCTTCGTCTGCAAAATATGAAAAAGTGTTTTTAAACTTCCCGCTTTCAATTTCACTTAAAATATCGTTGCTCATTTTTGCAACAACATGTATACGTTCTTGCTTTGGTAAATCATAAAATGCCATTATTAATTCCTTTTAGCAACCCAATACAATAAATGTTTCTAAATCAGTTTGTCGTAATACTAATTATTATCCCGCCCCAGCATGCTTAAATATTTGATAAGATCCGCCAGTTCTTCCTTTCCGGCGCCATCTAACAAACCACCTGGCATTAAGGAACCCTCTTCTTCAATATGTTTCAGCGATTTTTTGCTGACACTCACATTTCCCCTTGTGGCCGTTTTAATCTGGATATTGTCTGCATCTTCAGCCAGTTTGATCCCCTGTATGATCTCCCCGTTAGCCGTTTCTGCCGTTACGCGGCTATACCCTTCTTTAATGTTTTGCGAAGGCCACAATACTTCAATGGCTATTTCCTCCGGCGACAAGCCCCTCCCCAGCGCAGAAAGATTGGGACCAATATTGCCGCCTTTACCATTAATGGTATGACAGGAAGCACAGGAAGGCAGGCGCAGGTACAACTGCTCTCCCCGCGCTGCATCACCCCTTTCCTTTACTGATTTTATCAATTCGCTTATATAATCACTGTCGTAACCGGCGGGTACAGTAAATGCCCTGCCGGCAATTGCATTTAACTGTGTGCGCAAATCCGGCGCTTCCGTTCCATTATTGGCCAATGCTTCCAGCATAAGCCTGGCAGTTTCAGCAGAAATGGTTTGACCTTTTATTTGGCTTGTGATCAGTGCAAGGCCGCCCTGTTGTTCTATAACAGGTGAAATGATCTCCAGCATTTCTTCAACCGTTTTTGCTGAGCGCTGTATTTCATCAACCGTCAGACCGGTTGCCAGGTTTAAATCCAGCCCGCTCAGGCTTTTTAGCGCTGCCAGCTTTATTTCGCGGGGATTGTGTTCGGTACCGACCTGTGTTTTGAGCAGCGGCACAGCACTGATCCCTTCCAATTGAGCGAATGCCTGTATGGCTGCAGCCCGGATTTCAACCTCCTGCGATTTGTCCTGCACAAGCTGACCCACCGTAACACCCGCCTGTTTGATCTGCCAGCTCTTCAGCAGCTTCATTACAGCTAATTTAAGCGGTGTTGCATTCGCCGCATTCAGCACTTCCGTTAAATAACCTGCAGTCTTATCTGAAAGGGATTGCGGACCGAGAGCGGATAACTTGTCAAGCAGCGCAGCGTCTTTTAATTCGGTTCCGCGTTGGATCACATCGTCTATATAAGCACCGCTGTCTGCCTGCGCCAATGCCAGCAACAACCCTGTTTTTTCTGTTGCCGATAGATCTTTTAATGCTATCAGTTGGATAAGTTCCTTTGCAGGAAACCAGGCTGGCGGGTCGTCGGCGATAACGTGGGCCAGGTGAGCGGGTTTACTGAAACGGATATTTCCCTGGCGTAGTGCCCTTTCCCATACAGGACGCAGGGTGTATACTGTTTTTTCCCACGCATAATGAATGAACCTGTCTGTGGGATGGTTAAATATTTCAGCGGCTATCGCTATGGACTGGTCTTCCTTTATATAACTTAAAGCTACCAGCGCGTGTAGCCTTACCCGTGGGTTGCTATCGTTTACCAACAGGCGAAGTGCATGCAGCGGATCCGCCATACGGTCGTGCCATTTTGAAATTACCTGCGCCGCATAGCCTCTTGCTCCTGGCTGTATCCCTTTCATCAGACGGGCAACGAGGCTTTCATTCACGGTATCGTGACTTTCGAGCACACCTGCTGCTTCCACCAGGTGATGCTCATATGCGATATCGTTCGGATCAAGCTTTTGGATCCATGCATTTACTGCAGCAATAACCGTGTCTCTGGGGAGGGTGGCAAGCAACCGCTTTACCTGGTATCGTACCCAAAATTCGCGTGACTTCAGATGGTTAAGCAGTTTAGCAACCGGTTGATCTGCCAGTTGCGGTGGTTTTATAAGCGGCCTGCCTTTGGCTGTAATACGCCATATGCGGCCACGCAGCTTGTCTCTGTCCGGATGACGTAAAGATGCCTGGTAATGACCGATGATCGGGTCATACCAGTCCAATACATAAATCGCGCCGTCGGGCCCCACATGCACCTCTATCGGGCGAAAGCTTCTGCTAGCGGATATGACCAATGGTTCAACAAGCCGGGCTTTGAATCCTGAAGCATCATCACTTACCTTCATACGCTCTACCCTGTTATTGTAATAGCCCGCCATTATAAAATCTCCCTGCAGATCTTCAGGCATGTGTCCGGTACGAACGATCGCCAGGCCCGAGCCTTTGATCTCGAGGCTTCCGATTTCCGGCAGGTAGGTACGTTTGGAGTTTTCAATTAGCCCCGGAACGGAATAATACAGCGGCGGATCATTGGCTTTGTGAAACATATTGCCCCAATCGTCAAAATTCATTCCCCATGGGTTAACACTTGCGGTAGACCAGTCGAAGAAATTGTCCAGCTTACCTGTATACGGACGGTATCGCCATATCCCCGCCCGGTTTTGCCGTTTTATTCCCCAGGGGGTTTCAATACGGCTGTAGATATTATGACCCTGCGAAAAGAACAGGTCACCGCCAGGGCTCCAGCTAAATGAATTGATCGTTTGGTGGAGATCGCCCGTGCCGAACCCGGAAAAGATCACCGACCGTTTATCGGCTTTCCCATCATTGTCGGTATCTTCAAGAAATACAAGCTCCGTTTGTTGCCCCATATATACGCCGCCATGGCCGAGCTCAAAGCCAAGCGGAATGTTCAGGCTGTCGGCAAACACGTCTGAAGTGTCCGCTATTCCATCGTTGTTTCTGTCTTCAAGAATAAAAAGCTTGTCGTTTGGTTTTTTCCCCAGTTCCGGGTGAGGATAGGTGGTGGTACACAAAACCCAAAGCCTGCCACGCTCATCCCAGCGCATCGCTACCGGGTTGGCGATACCGAGTGATTCAGATGCATATAGTTCTATCTTATATCCATCAGCAACTTTAAAAGACGCCAGCTCCGCTTCAACCGAATTATCTGTTTCCGATGGCGCTACCGACATAATATTTTGCGGTGGTACAGGATCCGGTATTTCCGCAGCTTGCTGCTTACCGGGCACGGGAGCCTGCTCCGGCTGTTTGCAGGAGCAGGTGCCAATTATTGCAGCCAGCAATAACAACATTGCAATGTGGGAATACAGCACCCGGTTGTTTTTTAACCGTGTTGTTTCAGAGATATAATTCATGTATGCTTTTGCGTTATAATTTGTCGCTTTCCTCCCGGATACGCTGCTCCGCTTTTTTGAGATACGATTCCAGGACGGTTCTTTCTTCCGGCAGTATCCTGTGGTTCCTGTCCTTCCAATCGCGGCTGAAGGGTTGCACCAGTTCACTGCCGTAAATAAATGCCCAGTTACCTGCCCTCCAGTACTGGAACCACAAACTATTCATTTTCTGTACCTGTTTGCGCAAAGGTTCATAAGCGTCTTTGTAAACAGAAGGCAGGTTCAGCTCCTTCATAATAAGCGTTGCCGCCAGTTGCTGCGCTTTTGCAGTAAGCTGTATGCCATTTGTGGTATAGTGTTCCTGCAAACCGGGTACCCTCATCCGGCGAAATAAATCTACATACACATAACCTTCTTCTTCAGCCATCTGTTTAATGGCCATGGCGTATTTATCTACAGGCGCCTGAACTACAGGTATACTCTCTGCCCGTTTTCCGGATAATTGAAGCGCTTTGGCTTCGAATGGAACAGGAGACACAACAACGATCTTCCTGCCGTCTTTACGGACGCTATCCAGCAGGCGTTTGTAATCGTTGATAAAGCCCGGCAGGGAATCTTCTCCCTGTATAGATTCCATTTGACCGAACTGCACAAATAACACATCACAATGAACACTGTCTAAGTTGCTTTGCCATCCTCCAAAACCTGTTTCGCGATATTGTTCTGCCGCTACATCTCCTTCCCATGCCATATTGCGGAAATGCAGAGCTTTGCCGGGGTTGGCAGCGATCAATAACGTTTCTAAGTAACCGCTTTTACGAAAGTTGGCCATATTGGTACCCCCTGTAAAAACCACCACATCATTATTTTTAAGTTCCAGTTTCCGGTTGCCCAATGTTTTTCCATCCGGAATGCTCAAAGGTGTCCGCAACTTTTCTTCCAATTGCTTTTCATTGAGCCCGGCCAATTCTATTTTGGGGTGATGCACCAGCTTATTAAAGCGGTAGTGTACTGTTATGGGAGGACCGCTATGCATTTGCACCGCGATCCGCCCTCTTTTTTCACCGAAGAGATCTTCTACCGCAACGGATAAAACACCGTTGATGGCTGTCCATATCCGGTTGCCCGATGCCAGTATTTCGTAGTGGTTCCAGTCTCCCGGGCGTACAGCCTTTTCACCCTCGTCGGGCCAATCTATATAAGTGCGGTCATGCTCATGGTAAAGCCTTCCCCAAACATCTTTCCCTACATCTGCCTGGTAGCCTACGGCTTGTCCCGATTCATCGAACTTTTTTGAGCGGAACTGGATGCCGGCATTACCGTCATTGGGCTCAAGCTTAACATCTACGCTCAGGTAAAAGTCAGTCACTTCTGTGTTCGACCATAAAAATTCGTTTCGCTTCACTTCGTGAGTGGAATGTCCTACAATAGCGCCATTCTGTACCGACCAGTAGCTGCTGTCGGAGGCAGACCATCCATCCAGGCTGGTACTGTTGAAAAATCCGGGATCTGTTTGGGGAGAAGAATTACAGCCGCCGGCCAGTAGCATTATTCCTGCGGCGTAAAAAAAGCTGTATATAAAACGGAAATGAAACAGTTTATTGAAAATTGACCATTGCATGATTATCCAAATATTTTTCTGAGCTTTTGCCAGGCTTCAAATTAATAATCTTTATCGTGTCAACAGGTCTGTAATATTAACGGATTAATCTAATATATTAACCAACATGTTGTTTCGCAAAGACGGGCCTTTCATGAACGTCATTGCGAGACCCTAAACTGATCAGGATAATGTATACTATTTTTAAGGGTCGAAGTAACTCCCAATTGGGATACGAGTTTTTTTAATTTACCGTTTATAGTTGCATTTCGCTTCGGATTTGCGGGAATAAGGCATCAGGTGAGTACTAACGATAGGATGAATACTCCTTCTGCTTATAGCTGACGGCCTTCTTCGAATTTCGAAATTCCGGCTTCGGATTTCTCAATTTATGGTTTATCGTACCATTGGGATTCGCTTCGGATTTAAAATTTAATATTTGAACTTTATTTGTTTCTTGTAATTTGTTTCTTGATGCTTTGCATTTTTCCTGTATTCCACTGTGTGCTTCTATGTGTCACTGTGTCTCTGTGGTTCATTGTTTCAAGGCTTTCCGGCTTCGGGTTTTGAATTTTGCCGTCATGCTGATTAAAACCGGGGAAGCAAAAAACCGTTTTTCCAAAAAATCATTACATTCATACATGAGAATTGCTATAACCATTTTACTCGCCGTATGCATTTGTTCAGCGCATGCGCAGCAGGTTGATAAAAAATTACAAAACCGCATAGCCGACGCCGTTAGCGGATTTAATGGCACCGTGGGTATATACGTGCACGATCTGAAGCATAACAAAGTAGCATTCCTCAATGCCGACACGGTATTTCCCACTGCCAGCATAGTTAAGATCCCTATCCTCCTGGGCATCATGCAAAAAATAGAAACGGGTGAGCTGAACTACCACCAGCGGCTTATGTACAGGGATTCGCTTTTTTACGATGAAGGCGACGATATCCTTTCGCGTTTTAAAGACAGTGCTACCATTGAGCTGAGCAAGGTAATGATGCTGATGATCACCATCAGCGACAACTGTGCCAGCCTCTGGCTGCAGGCCCTCGCCGGTTCGGGAACAAGGATCAACGAGATCATAGATAGCATTGGCTATACTTCCACAAGGGTAAACAGCAGAACAACAGGCAGGGAAGAAAACAGGCGCCTATACGGCTGGGGACAATCATCACCGCGTGAGATTGCCGGTATTATGGAAAAAATCGTTCGGGGGGAAATATACAGCAAGGCAGCAAGCGATAGAATGCTCCGGCTATTGGGCCGACAGTATTGGGATGAGCAGGCCCTGTCGCAAATTCCTGCCGGTGTTTTTGCAGCCGATAAAACCGGCGCTGTAAACGGCAGCCGCAATGAAGTGTTGTATGTAAACGGTAAAAGAACGCCTTATATCTTCAGCATATTCACCAAAAACAATAAGGATCAAAGCTGGAATGAAAACAATGAAGCATGGATAATGACGAGAAAAATATCGGCGCTCCTGTGGGAATATTATAATGGTAAGTAATTCATTCACGCACTTATACAGGCTCGGATATATAACAGGAAAAGCCACCCCGGAGGATGGCTTTTGCAAAAGCGGTTATCATTATCCTATTCTCCCGTCAAGAATAGCTTTATCAATAGCTTCTTCCTGCATGGATTGTTCTTTCAGCTTCCGGAGCTTCCTTCCATAAGAGAGCTTTGTGATGAGTACAAACAATACCGGAACCACAAATATAGCCAGGGTAGTGGCCGACAGCATGCCACCAAACACTGTCCATCCAATGGTTTTACGGCTCTCCGCCGCCGCGCCGGTGGCAAAGGCCAGCGGCAGCACACCCAGTATAAATGCCAGCGAGGTCATAACGATGGGGCGTAAACGCAGTCTCACCGCCTGTAAAGTGGCATGCACCACATCAATGCCATGGTCTACCCGCTCCTTCGCGAACTCCACGATGAGTATTGCGTTCTTGGCGGCAAGTCCTATCAGTGTTATTAACCCGATCTGCGCATAGATGTTATTAGACAAGCCGGGCAGCAATATCAGGGTAAGTATGGATCCAAAGGCGCCGATAGGCACAGCAAATAATACCGAAAAAGGAACCGACCAGCTTTCATACAACGCCGCCAGGAAAAGGAACACAAACACTAAGGAGATGGCAAAAATGAGCGACTGCTGGCTGCCCGCCGCTATTTCTTCCCGGCTCATGCCCGAAAATTCGTAGCCATAACCGGATGGCAGCGTTTCCGCCACTTCCTTCAGGGCTTCAATAGCCTGCCCGCTGCTGTAGCCGGGCGCCGGCGAACCATTAATTTCAATGGTACGGTAAATATTGTAGTGCGATATTACAGCGGGTGCTTCTATGGTTCTGGTAGTCATCAATGAGCCAAGCGGTATCATATTTCCCTGGCTGTTGCGCACATAAAATTTCTCAATGCCATTCAGCGAGCTCCTGTAGCTGCTGTCGGCCTGTGTCATCACGCGGAAGTTTCTTCCGTACAGGTTAAAATCATTGATATAGCTGCTTCCCAGAAAAGTAGACAAGGTGCCGTACACATCTGAAATGGATACGCCTAATTTTTTTGCCTGCTCCCTGTCCACATCTACCTGGTAGCTGGGTGTACGTGCGGTAAAAAAAGTATAGGCCATAGCTATTTCCGGCCGCTGGTTTACCTTGGCCAGGAAGTCACGTGAAATTCTTTCAAATGTATTAATATCGTCTGTGCTGCTGATCTGCTGCAATTCAAATGTAAACCCTGATGTGGCGCCTAAGCCCGGAATAGCAGGCGGTGCAATAACCAGGATCCTGGCTTCTTTAATATCGGCGGTAGCGGCGCGTATTTTATTCATCACATCCTGCGCGTGCTGCCCTTCGCCTTTTCGCTCATCCCATGGTTGAAGACTGATAAAGAGCGTGCCGGCATTAGATTTAGTGGAAAAGCTGATGATATTCAGTCCGGCCAACCCACCGGCTACTTTTACTTCCGGTATCTGACGGATGCGCTGCGCGATGTCGCGCAGCATGTCAACACTGCGTGTGGTAGAAGCGGCTTCAGGCATTTCATAGGTAACCAGCAGGCGGCCTTCATCTTCAATAGGAATAAAACCCGTTGGCTTGCTTTTAAAAAGAAAGAATAAGCCCACAAAAAGCACCACCAGCATTACCAGCACATAAGGTGTTTTTTTGATCCATTTACCCACGCTAAGGGTATACCCGGTGGTTAGCCTGCCGAATATGCCGTTAAACCATACAAAGAATTTTTCAAGCAGGTTCTTTTTTGCATCCGCAGGTTTGGAGGGCTTCAGCATTACCGTACACAAAGCGGGAGTAAGCGATAAAGCCACAAATGCCGAGATAAGCACGGAAACGGCAATGGTAATGGCAAACTGCTGGTACAATCTTCCTACTATACCCGGTATAAAACCCACCGGTATAAATACCGCTGCCAGTATGAGCGCAATGGCAATTACCGGCCCCGAAATATCTTTCATCGCCTTGCGGGTAGCTTCTTTGGGCGACATCTTTTCATGGTCAATATTATGCTGTACCGCTTCCACCACCACAATGGCATCATCCACCACAATACCGATTGCCAGTACAAAGGCAAACAGGGTGAGCGTGTTGATGGTAAAGCCCAGCGGACCAAATAAAATGAAAGTACCGATGAGCGAAACCGGGATTGCCAGCACGGGAATAAGCGTAGCGCGCCAGTTCTGCAAAAATAAAAATACCACCAGCACTACCAGTATCATGGCTTCCACCAGCGTAAACATCACCTCGCTGATAGAAGCTTTTACCACCGAAACGGTTTCCAGCGGAATAATAAAATCAATATCCTTCGGGAAGCCTGCTCTCAATCCTTCCAGCGTTTTCATCACGCCCTCATAGGTATCCATGGCATTAGCGCCCGGCGCCTGGTATATGAGCAGGAAGGCAGCGGGCTTGCCGTTGGCAAAGGAGCTGATGCCATAATCAAAACGGCCCAGCTCCACCCTTGCCACATCTTTCAGGTAAACGATGCTGCCATCGTTTGGCCGCGTGCGTACAATAATAT
This sequence comes from Agriterribacter sp., assembly GCF_035445465.1. Classification (NCBI taxonomy): domain Bacteria; kingdom Pseudomonadati; phylum Bacteroidota; class Chitinophagia; order Chitinophagales; family Chitinophagaceae; genus Agriterribacter; species Agriterribacter sp. Next base: position 41,908 of record NZ_DAOMQT010000027.1, on the reverse strand, counting down.
TTTCAAAATCTTCCAGCCGGTTCAGGCGGCTGTTGGTGAGCACACTGTATTCAAAGGCCTGCGCGCCCGGCTGCGGATTGCCACCCACCGTACCTGCCGCCACCTGCAGGTTCTGCTCCTGCAAAGCGGCATTTACTTCCGCAGGCGTCATATTTAATGCAGCAAGCTTTTCGGGGTTCAGCCATATGCGCATGCCAAACTCATCGGCACGTGAAAACACATCGCCCACACCTTTTACACGGGTTATGGCATCTTTAACATAGAGGTTCACATAGTTACCAACGAACTTCGAATCGTGTGATCCGTTGGGCGAGTAAAAAGCCAGCGCCATCATAATGCTGGGATTCCGCTTTCTAACGGTAAGGCCCAAACGTTTTACTGCATCCGGCAGCGTAGGCTCCGCCACGCTTACCCTGTTCTGCACGTCTAATGTGGCAATATTAATATCGGTGCCCACTTCAAAGTTCACTGTAATGCTGCTCTGCCCGCTGCTGGTGCTGTTGCTGCTCATATAGGTCATGCCAGGCGTGCCATTTACCTGGGTTTCAATGGCAGTGGTGGTGGTTTGCTCCACGGTTTGCGCATCGGCACCCGTAAAATTTCCGGAGATAGATACGGTTGGCGGAGAGATATCGGGATACTGGGCAACAGGTAAATTGATCATGGAAATAATACCAACCAATACAATTACGATGGATATTACCATTGCCGTTACCGGCCGTTTTATAAAAGTTTCTGCTATCATGCTGTTTGCTAATAAAATATTCAGGTATGAGGGATCGGGTAGCAGCTGTCAGCTATATACTGTCAGCCCATCAAATTAACCTACTGCGCGGCCTGATCAGGTATGGTTACTACCGCACCTTCTCTCAGGTTCTGGAGACCTTCCACTACAACTTTTTCACCCGCTTCCAACCCGTCTTTTACAATGATATCCGCCCCTATCTGCCTGCTCAGATTTATTTTACGCTGGGTTACTTTACTGCTGTCGCCTACTACGTATACAAAGTGTTCTCCCAACTGCTCGGTTACCGCCTTATACGGTATCAGTACCGACTGTTCAGCCGAAGTATTCAGCACTTTTACCGTGGTGCTCATGCCCGCCTTCAATAATTTTTTATCATTGAGGAAAACCAGGCGCACTTTAATGGTTCCGGTTTGCGCATCCACCGCCCTGTCAATAAAGCTGATGCTTCCTTTATATGGATATATATCTTTGCCGAAAGCAATGGTAAAAGTAGAATCGCCGGGGCGTTTTTTATCCTGCTGCAATTGCGAAAAGCGGTATATTTCTTTCTGATCCACGGTAAAATCTACCGCTATCGGATTGTCGGTAGACACCACGTTCAGCAGGCTTTGACCGGCCACTACCGCTGTACCTGTTTTCACCTGTGAGATCCCTATCGTACCATCAAAAGGAGCGAAGATAGTGGCAAAATGAACATTGGATTGTACGGCATTCACGTTTGCACGGGCAGCCTCTACCTGCTTTTTAGCGGCTTCCAGCGCGGCATCGGCGTAATCTACCTGCTGTTTGGCTATGGCATCCTGCCTGTCTAACTCATGATACCGGTCGGCATCTTTCTGCGCCTTCAGCAAATTGGTTTCCTGCACCTGCAAATTGGCCTGCGCCTGCTGCACATTGGCACTGTATACCTGCTGGTCTATGGTATATAACCTTTGCCCCTTTCTTACCCTGTCGCCATCCTTAAAGTAGATACCGGTAATATAACCGCTTACCTGGGGCCGCAGCTCTACATAGTTAAGCGCGGTAACAATGCCAGGATACTCATCGTAGTACACTGCATCACTAACCCTGGCTTCCTTAACGGCTACGGGTACTGCAGGCGGGGCACCCTGCTGCTTTTGTTGCTGCCCTACGCCGCACGACATCATGAACAAGGAAACGCTGATCGCGGAATAAGATAAAACAGATCTATATATCATTGAACTTTACATTATATTTTTAAAAATAAAAAAATTCGAAGCCTGAATTTTGAAACCCGAAGGAAGCCAAATTTCAGAAACCAAATAAAACTTGCGATGGTAAACCTGTGAGGACTGCCAAAGCTGCCCTGCAGTCCTGACAGGTTTTCACATTAATCCCTTATCTCTCCCAGCGCCTTCTGCACATCAATTTTACTTGCCAGTAATTCATACAAAGCATTATAGTAATTGATCTGTGCCGAACGGAGATCCGTTTCCGATGTAATTACTTCCAGATAAGTTTTTATACCGGATTTGTACTGCAACTGAATAATATCATATACTTCCTTTGCCAGCACCATATTTTCCTTTGTTGCCATATAGCCGGCATAGTTACTTTTATAATTAGCCAATGCGGCATTGTATTCTGCATTTACTGCATTGCGCAGGCTTACTATATCAAGATTTGTTCTTCTTAGCTGCCACTGTGCCTGCCGGATCTCATACTTTCTCTTCCCTCCCTGGAATATAGGAAAAGACAACGTGAGACCTGCATACGAGGCAGGATAGGACTGATTATATAATTTATTGAAATCATTATTGAGATAATTCAGGTTATAGGCGCCATTAGCGGAGAGCTGCGGCAAAAAGCTCCATTTATTGTATTGCACATTCGCTTCCTGCAATTTTTGCTGTGTACTCAGCAACTGGTACTCAATACGCTTTGTATAATCAGGGGTTTGTGAAGTATCCAGGAGTATTTCTTTTTCCATGTGGGTACTGTCGTACGCTATTTGCAGCGGGGCATTTACAGGATAGTTCATCTGCGCTTTCAGGTTTTCTATCCGTGCCTTTAATAATACCTCATAGCTTTTTTTTGCGGCCACCGTATTATTGAGCGCGATAGCTGCCCGTTTATAGTCTGTTTTATCGGTTATGCCTGCCTGGTACTGATTGTAGGCATCTTTGTAGCTGCGTTCGAGGCGAACAATATTTTCATCCGATACTTTAATCTGCTGCTCCGTTGTGAGCACATCATAAAATGCTTTGGATACATTGGCCACTACGTCTATCTTAACACTTTCCGTATTTTGCTTGGCCTGCTGCCTCACATCAGCGCGGGTGCGGCTTGCCAGCAATACATCCCGGTTAAAGATGGCCTGGTTAAGGGTAAACATTAAACCGGAAGTATTATCAACCCCCAGCTTAACAGGATTACCGCCAATAACACTGGTTTGCACTTCGAAGTTGTGCTGAAAAGTATAATTGAAATTAACCTGCGGGAACCATTCGGAAAGCTTACTTTTAATGGCCGCTTCCGTTATTGCTTCATCTATTTGCGCCTGCTGCACAACAGCCTGCTTTTCTACAGCATACGCAATGCAGTTTTCCAGCGTGGCCTCCTGCAGTAAGGAATCAGCTTGTTGCTGTGCGGCTGAGTGAAAAGAAATAAAGATCAGGCACGTTAAAAATAACAGAACTCCTTTTCTCATAAATGTATTATATATACTATCCGTTAGTGAAATATCAGCCGGGTACAGCATTTAGTCTACCTGTATTATTCCCGGTTAATCCAATGTGCAAGCAATAGTAAAGTACAGGGAAAGGAAATCAGGCGGCGAAGTTAAAATTAAATACACCAATAAATCAAACGTTTGTTTAATTTTTTTGTTAATGAATCATTAACGCGGCAGGAGCAGGGCAGGGTCCAGGGTCCAGGTTACAGGTTACAGGGTGTGCAGGCAGCAGGGTGCATTTAAAATTGTCGCGATAAAAAAGGTAAATTTAGAGAACCAAATCAATATTGCCATGACAGAGTCTGCTTTTATGGCTTTGGCGCAAAAGCGTTATGCCGAACTTCAAGCCCTCAACAAGATTAATAGTTTTTATGATTACGAAAAGGAGTTTGATAAAATATGGCGGGAGTTAGGCCGGGAAGTGTTAGAAGCAACTATAAGTGAGGTGCCCGACAACAGGCGTAAAAAAAAACACTTACCAAATACGGGAAGATCAGTATAAGCAAGCAGCATTGTTTTTGTGAAGGGGGAAATGGTTTTCAGATAAGCCCGCATTTACAGGAGTTGCTGGTATATGCAGGGCAGTTGGATTGTTATGAAAGGAGTAATGAGGTTTTGCGAAAATTTATTGATGTGGAAGTAAGTGTCTCGCAGGTGTATTTGGTTACAGATTGTTACGGGAAATTGGCAGAAACGGAAGTAAATGTAAGCCGCTCCTTAGAGCCTGTAAAAAAGGATGAAGTGTTGTATGTACAAGCAGATGGCTCTATGTTGTTAACCCGTGATGAAGGCTGGAAAGAAGTAAAAGTGGGCAGAATGTTTACGAGTGGATCATGCATTGACCCCAACGGGAAATCAGGCTGGATAAGACATTGCCAGTATGTGGCTCATTTGGGAAATAGCAAGGATTTTACCCAACAGATGGATAGCTTTATAGAATCCTATGGAAGGTTGGGGACATCGCCTGGTGTTTGTTTCTGATGGTGGAATTTGGATAAAAAATTGGATAGAACTTGCCTGCCGGCAGGCAGGGATGCCTTTCCCGAAGCAATATCTATATTAGATTATTACCATGTTTGCGAACACTTGCATCAATTTGCGAACATTACTTTTAGTGAGGAGGCTGCGCGAAAAAAATGGGTAACCAAACAAAAGGAACTTTTATTGGATGGTAAGGTAAAAAAAGTAATTGCCAATATACAAAAACAAGATAAAGAAAGTGAAGCGGCTATAGAGCTGATAAATTATTATACCAGTAATGAATACCGGATGGATTACAAAACGTATAAAAAGATAGGGGCAGGTATAATAGGCTCCGGAGCGATAGAATCTGCTCATCGAACAGTAGTTCAAAAACGAATGAAACAATCAGGGCAGAGGTGGACTAACACCGGCGCACAAAATATGCTCAACCTTCGGGTGCTTCAAATGAACGGACAATGGAGCAAAGTCGTTATGATGATAAAAAAAGCTGCTTAGATAGCCGCGACAATTTTAAATGCACCCAGGCAGCAGGATGCATTCCCTGGAATTTGTAACTTGCACACCTTCCACCTTATACCTTGAAACTTGTAACCTGCATCCATCCTATCTTTGCGTATGACCATTTACGAAGGTTACCGTTTCGTTTGCGAAGCATTATCTAATATATACGATCAACGGGAAGCCGGGAATATTGCGGTAATGGTAATGGAAAAAATTACCGGACTCGGGAAAATGGACCGTATGCTGCATAAAAATCAAATCTTAACGGAAGAGCAGGAAGCCCCGCTTACTCATTATACCGCATTACTGATACAACACCGGCCTGTGCAATATGTACTGGGTGAAGCATGGTTTTACGGTATACCGCTATATGTTGATGAAAATGTGTTGATCCCCCGTCCTGAAACGGAAGAGCTGGTAGAATGGGTGGTGAGGGATGAGAGGAGAAGGTTACAAGTTACAGGTTACAGGGAGCAGGTTACAGGTTACAGGTTACAGGGAGCAGGGGGCAGACCTGCTATATTGGATATAGGTACCGGCAGCGGTTGCATTGCCATTGCCTTAAAAAGAAACATTCCCGAAAGTGAAGTATATGCAATAGATATCAGCAACGAAGCTCTGGCGGTTGCCCGTAAAAACGCTCATAGCCAGCAGTGTCCTGTTCAGTTTTTTAATATGGATTTTTTAAATACCGGGCAAAGTAAAGGATTGCCACAACTTAACATTATAGTAAGCAACCCGCCTTATATCCCACAAAAGGATAAAGCAGATATGTATAAAAACGTGCTTGATTTTGAGCCCCATACGGCCTTATTTGTGGAAGACAATAACCCCTTAATTTTTTATTCGGCTATAGCGGATTTTGCCGTACAACATTTACAGCCCGATGGGTGCATCTATACCGAAATTCATGAAACGATGGGTGAAGCGGTAAAAAATATTTTTATCCAAAAAGGATTTACGCATATCATTGTGCGCAAAGACATGCAGGGGAAAGACCGTATGATAAAAGCTGCGAAAGCTAATTAGCGCTTACAGAAGCCACGGCTGTGGCGCCTAATTTTTTTGCGGTTTGCAGCACTTTATATACATCGCCCCAATGCCCGGCCGTGTCGGCATTTACCACTACGGAAGGCTTTTCGGGAGCTTTGGACAATACAAGCTGCAGCTCACTTTCCAGGTCATCTAATGAAATTCTTTTTTGACCAATATAAGCCTGGTTGTTTTTATCTATGGATACTACCACCGTTTGCTTTGATTGGGTATCGCTCTTCCCTCTGGGAGCCGACACTTTTATTACATTAGGGTTTGCCAGTGTAGATACAATAAGAAAGAATAACAACAATATAAACAATATATCGTTGAGCGCATCGGTATGCACCCTGGCACTATCCCTTAATTTTTTTCTCAGATTCATTGCTTCTTTTGTTGTTATGTAAGTGGGCAAGTTAAGCTACCCGGTTAAAAGCGGCATGTTTAATATTTTACACGCGATCAGCTATCAGCTATCAGCTATCAGCGAAAATCAACTTTCCAGACAGCGGTCTGACGACACTCCTTCGTTGTGTGCCGACCGCCACTATTTTCACATTATTTAGTTGGTTCCTGCAGCACATCTATAAATTCGGCGCTGGCGGATTCCATCTGGTTTACATTTTTATCAATTTGTGCATTCAGGTAATTATATCCTACATAGGCCAGCAGTCCTATGATCAATCCACTGGCTGAAGTGATCATTTTTGTATAAATACCGCCGGCGATGGTGTTGAGCGTATATTCACCCGTAGAGGAAATACCGTAAAATAACTGTACCATTCCTATAATGGTGCCCAAAAAGCCAAACATGGGCGCTATGCCCGCTATTAATGACAGCACCGAAATATTGCGTTCCATTTTATAAATTTCCAGCTTTCCTACATTTTCCATGCTTTTTTCAATGGCTTCAATAGGTTTGCCTATGCGTTGCAATCCCTTGTCAATCATCCTGGCTACAGGGTTAAACGTGTTTCGTGCCAGCGACCTTGCCGCTGTAACATTGCCGGTAACAATATGATCGCGGATGATGCTCATGAAGTTATAGTCTAACTTACCGGCATTACGAATAGCGATCAGGCGTTCAAAAAAGAAAAATATGGCAATTACCAATAGTAATGCAAGGGGCAGCATAATCCAGCCTCCCGCCAGCAGCAGTTCCCAAAGATTCATTTGGGTACCCGGCTCGGGGATACCATGCTGGCTGGCTAACGCTTTATTAAGAGAATCGGGAGCAAGCTGCAGGAAAAATAATCTCATATTATAGTATTATTGAAAGTGCGACAAATGTAATGACAAATAAACAAATTTATCACCCCGTTTGCCGAACGTGAAAATAGTGTGATTATTTTCTTTATAAGTAACCACCCCGGTCTATTAACAATTTATATAGAAAGCAAATAATCATGCGCCGGCCATCAGCTGCCGCGCTTCATACCGCAACGCATCCAGCACAATGCTATGCAACGAGGTTTTAGGATCGGCATCCAGCAGTTCCAGGATGCGTTTGCTCAAATCCATACCTGTGGCTGTTTCGGGCAGGGTATGCGCCAACTGGTGTAAAATAAAAATATTCTGTTCTTTAAGATTGGTTACAGCCTGCCATGCCTGGGCAGATACATATAATTGCTGTGAAAGATTGTATTCATATTCCTGTTTGATGCTTTCCACCAGCAGCACATGATAAGCCGACGCTTCCATATGGGCAGGCGAAAGTCTTGATATCAGGTTTTTCAGGGAGATGCGTTCGGCCAATATGGTGAGCCGCTCATAGGCCTGTAATTGCAGTGACGCATCGTAAGCGGGCTTTTTCCTTTCCTTTTTAACGCCTCTTGTTTCACGGAAATAGAATAAAAAATACACCCCCAGAACTCCCACAATAATTATGATAGCCAGAATGATGCTGCTGTTATTGTTCATGTTGCAAATTTGTACTGCTTATAAAACAAAAATAAGCGTATTGTGTTGTGTTAAAGAAAAGAAGAAATAAAAGTAAATCTTTTTAACTGCTATGAGCTTTCAACCGTCAGTGCTGTGAGGTGTCCGTTATCGCCTATCAGCCACCTCTCACAATTCACTACTCACCTCTCACTTTTCACGTCTTACCACTTACTACTTACTACTTACCACTCTAATAAACCATCTGATGTGTTTGTTTAACAATCCCCATTACAAAAACACTTTGAACGTGTCCTATATTCTCTGCTTCGCTTAATTTATTTACATGAAAATCATAATAAGCGTCCATATTCTCCACCATTACTTTCAGCATAAAATCGAAATCCCCTGAAATATTATAGCATTCTGTCACTTCCCGCATGTCCTGTATGGCCTTAATAAATTTAGCGCCTGCTGTTTTATTATGCTGTTTGAGCGATACATAACAAATTACGATTAGTCCTCTTTTTATTTTAGTATGATCGAGCAGGGTGGCATACTGGCGGATCACTCCCGCTTCTTCCATCCTTTTAATCCGTTCATGCACCGGTGTGGTGCTCAGGTGTATGGCATCCGAAACTTCACGTACCGTAATCCGGGCGTTTTGCTGCAGGAGCCGTAAAATGGCGATATCCTTATCATCTAATAAAGGAACCTGTACAGGCAGTTTTTCTTTTTGCTGCGTTTTTTTCATGCTACACTATATAAATATCCTTTAAAATTAGAAAAAACATATTTTTTTCCCAAATATGAGCCATGCGCTAATATTCTGTTCTATAAGCGTAGTTTTGCATCAATCATTATGGCATAAGCTAAAAACGTATTCATACATCATTAAATCATTCAACACATGTCAGCCGTTTCCAAATCCATTGATTTTTCATTGCCGAATAAGGTAAAAGATATCAGCCTTGCCGCATGGGGCCGTAAAGAAATTAAATTAGCTGAGGCAGAAATGCCGGGGCTTATGGCTATCCGTGAAGAATATCGAGCACAGCAGCCTTTAAAAGGCGCCCGTATAGCAGGATGCCTGCACATGACCATTCAAACCGCGGTATTAATAGAAACATTGATTGAACTGGGTGCGGAAGTAAAATGGAGCTCCTGCAATATTTTTTCAACACAGGATCATGCCGCCGCAGCTATAGCGGCAGCAGGTATTGGCGTATACGCATGGAAGGGACAAACCAACGAAGAGGCGGAATGGTGTATTGAACAAACCCTGTTTTTTGGCAGCGCCGACCGCCCGTTGAACATGATATTAGATGATGGCGGCGACCTGACGAATATTGTATTTGATAAATACCCTGAGCTTATTCAGCATGTAAGAGGACTGAGTGAAGAAACCACAACAGGCGTCCACCGTTTATATGAAAGGATGCAGAAAGGCACATTGCCTGTTCCTTCTATTAATGTAAATGATTCTGTTACCAAGTCGAAATTTGATAACAAGTACGGATGCAAGGAAAGCCTTGTGGATGCTATACGCCGTGCTACGGATGTGATGCTGGCGGGTAAGGTGGCCGTTGTGGGTGGTTATGGCGATGTGGGCAAGGGTTCCGCCGCTTCCTTATCGGGCGCGGGTTGCCGTGTGATCGTTACCGAAATTGATCCTATTTGTGCTTTGCAGGCTGCCATGGATGGCTATGAAGTGAAGAAAATGATTGATGCGGTAAAAGAAGCCGATATTATTGTTACTGCCAGCGGCTGCCGCGACCTGATAACAGGCGAGCATTTTAAATTAATGAAAGACAAAGCTATTGTTTGTAATATAGGGCATTTTGATATTGAGATTGATGTGGCCTGGCTAAATAAAAACTATGGCAGCACCAAAGACACCATCAAGCCGCAGGTTGACCTGTATACTATTGACGGCAAAGACATTATTTTATTAGCGGAAGGCAGGCTCGTAAACCTCGGATGCGCTACCGGTCATCCCAGCTTTGTGATGAGCAATTCTTTTAGTAACCAAACACTGGCTCAGATTGAGCTCTGGACGAACTACAAAAACTACGAAAACAAAGTATATGTGTTGCCCAAGCACCTCGATGAAAAAGTTGCCCGCCTGCACCTGAAAAAAATTGGTGTTGAGCTGGAAGAGCTTACCACAACGCAGGCTGAATATCTCGGTATTCCAAAAGAAGGCCCTTATAAAGCGGAACAGTACAGGTATTAGGAGGGAGGGTGTAAGGTATGAGGTGTGAGGTATAAGGTATAAGGTATGAGGTATAAGGTACTTCCACCTGATACCTGAGCGTTCACACCTCCTGTATCAGGCGCGCATGCTTCGGGCTGCTATATCTTCCATATAAACAGCATAATGACTTTCGTGATATACGCATTCGCCGTTCCGAATAAGCAATACCTGCGGTGATTCATGCCGTACACCCAGGTCTTCCGCTATCTTATTGGAAAGCGCGCGGTAAGTAATCAGGTCAATAAAATGAAAATCTATCTCCGGTGGTACAGGTCCTCTTTCCAGCCTGTTCTTTATCATAGAGCTGGTACCACAGCGGGTAGAATGTTTGTAGATTACCTGTGGATTTACTTTTGATTTCTCGAGCAACTCCGTTAACTGAGCTTCGGTGGTGAGCACATTCCAGTTCATAATTACAGATTTGAGATGCAGTGTTTGTTCCTTGCAAAGTGCAAAAAGAAACCAATGGCGCAAAGATAAGCACAAAAAAAATCCGGAGATCAATCCGCGCATTGAGCGTTTAATCTCCGGAAAGGAACTATGTTTCTAATTATAAAAACATTTTAGTAGCTGTCGTTCTGCACCAGGTATCCCGGCAGGTTGGATGCCCCGTCAATGGCATTTTGCGGGATCGGGAAGATCCTTTTCTTAGGATCTGAATTAGTTTTCTCCGTCCATGTGCCTTCGTATTTTCCAAAACGGATCATATCTGTGCGGCGAATATTTTCCCAATACAGTTCAAACCCTCTTTCACGATATAATAAATCTAAGTTCATTTCTGTTAAAGCCGGAGGAACTATTCTTGCCGTTCTGGCAGCACGAATGGTATTTACATCATTAAGCGCTGCGGCTTCGTTACCCGCGCCCTTACGCAATTGAGCCTCGGCACGCATCAGGTAAATATCAGCCAGGCGTAATATAACAATATCATGTTCACCAAAGTTTCTGCCACTCACGGATCCACGGCTGAATTCATATTTTTCTACCCGGTAGCCATTGTTATAGTTGCTGAAGTCCGAAAAGTTGATTTCCTCCGTAAAGAAAACCGGCAGGTCGGGCCTGTTGCGGGTATTATTGTACAGCTTGCCCACTTTCATATCTCCATTGGGACATGTTTCAAACGCACCTCCTGTTCTTATCAATCCATACTGTTGCCCCCTTAATATACCGCGGTCTATATGAAAATTGTTACCCGGAATACAGGTAATAGTGGTATCCAGGTTTCTTTTAAAAAACCGGCCATCCATGTCAGCCGGGTCGTTGGGCGCATAGGCCTGTTTCCAGGTTTGATAAAAATCAGATGTAATGCCTGGTCCGTCTGTTCCATTAGCTCCGGGGTATGCAGCCAGGGGAAACTGGTCACCAGAAAGAGAAAAATATGCCATACGGTTGTGCCCATTAAGATCTGCTCTCTGGTCAACTGCAAAAATCAACTCTTTATTGGTGTGATTGGCATCATCAAATATTTCAAAATATTCAGGTGACAATGCAAATTTCCCTGAATTAATGATCTGGTCGCAGTATTGAATCACCTTGTCCATATCATCAGTGGTAAAGCTGAAAGAAGAGGCATAAATATCGCGATATACAGCAGACTGCAGGTGCAACCTCGCGAGTAATCCCCATACCGCCTGTTTGGAAATTCTGCCGGGGCCCGTATCATCTCGCAGCAAAGGTTCAATAGCCAATAATTCCGATTTAATATATTCTATGGCATCATTACCTCTTAAGATCACAGAGTTGGTCTGGGGATCGTCTTTTTGAAATGCTATGCCAAATAAATCGAGGCAAAGCAGGTTGTAATAAGCACGCATTCCCCTGGCTTCAGCCAGGAACAATGGTGCATTAGGATCGGTACTGGACGGCAGCGCGGTAATTGCCAGTATGGCACGTGAAATGCCTTGTGTTAAGTTATTCCAAACATTTCTCACGTTGGGATCGGCACTGGTAGTTTCATGCCTGAGCAATGAAATGTAAATACCATTATCTCCCCAATCAGTACCCCCCCTGTAAGGCAATATTGCCTGATCAGTAGAAATTTGCTGCAAAGCAAAATACTGTGTGTGCTGAAATAATCCCGGTAAAATCGCATATACTGGAGCGATCAACCCTTCGGTTACTTCTTTTTCGGTAGAACCGGTACTGGAAGTTTCATCCAGCACCTGTTCATGCAGCTTGGTGCAACTGCCAGCAAGACTTGCTACAGTATATAATGACAGTATATAAAATATCTTCTTAACCATAACAATCAGATTTTAGAATGATAGATTTAATCCAAAAATTATTGACCGCGCTTTCGGGTAATTCAGGTAGTCAATACCATAAGAAAGTGCTCCGTCAATAGACCTGTCTGCATTGATTTCCGGATCATAACCATCATATTTGGTAATTACAAAAAGGTTTTGGGCAGTTACAGAAATGCGCAAATTGGAAACCCAGTTTTTTACGCCCAGTTTGTCGGTATTAAAATTATAGGCCAATACTGCATTGTTCAGTCTCAAATATCCTCCGTCTTTCAGGTACCTTGTACTGATGCTTGCAGCATTATTGATAGACTCGTTGGGATACTGTGTGGCCTCAGTTGTTGTGTTTAAATTTTTTGCAATTCTGGCCCTGTAAAAATTACCGGTGGCCGTGTTATCATAAATTTTATTGCCGCTTACGCCATTAAAGTTTACACTAAGATCAAAGCCTTTGTAATTAACGTTACCCCAAAATCCATATACCGATTTTGGTACTGCTGATCCGGCAGAGATACGATCCTTGGGCGTAATAATACCATCTTTGTCTGTATCAGCGTACTGGCTTGTTCCGTCGCTGCCGATCCCGGTAAATTCAAGCATATAGAAAGTACCGATAGGCTGACCATTGACATAGCCATTGATAGTGGCGCTGGTTAACCCTGAACCACTGGCAGAGCCTGAGAATATTACCTGGTAAGGAGATCCGCTAACCCTGTTTTTAATAAATGCGGCATTTCCACCGATGCCGAAACCAAGATTAGGGGATATTTTTTTTCTGTAGGCCAGATCGAGCTCAATACCACTGTTTTTAATAGACATGCCGGGGATATTGGCGTAATATGTGGCGCTTGGCTGAACAGGATCCTGCGGAGGAATAGAAAGTAGGATGTTATCTGAAATTTTTTCAAATACGTCTATCGCACCGGTAAGCGCTCCATTCAGCAAGCCGAAATCAAGCCCCACGTTTGTGGTTTTGGAAGATTCCCACCGCAGATCGGGATTTGCCAGGCGGGAATAAAACGTACCCGGAGGGTAGCTCCCTGTAGGATACAGGGGATAGCTTACCGAAGCGTTCACTTCGGTTCTGAAAAGAGGTTGGGTAAGTTTAGGACCAATTTCCTGGTTACCGGTTATACCCCAGCCTCCTCTTAATTTAAGTACATTAAAAGCGGAGTTTTGCATAAACGATTCTTCAGCAATATTCCATCCTAAAGAAAAGGAAGGGAAATAACCATACCTGTTGTTTTCCCCGAATTTGGTTGACCCATCCATTCTGAAGTTTACCGTTACCAGGTATTTGTTGTCGAACCCATAATTAATACGGGCAAAATAAGACTGAATTTCGTTGATATTGGCGTTACCATAAGGGCGGTTATTAGCCATGGTTAATTCCTGCCCGATACCAGGATTGTATATGGGATCCAGGTCGTTAAGCGGCAGCTTGTTAATGCTTGATCCCCTGAACTGGTACAGGATATTCTGATAAGAATGACCTGCCAGCGCAGCAATACTGTGATAACCAATATCGGTGGTATAGTTAAGATAATTTTCGATGATCTTGTTACGCACCAGTGTTGACTGTGTTTCGAATCTTCCATCACGCTGCGGTACCTCATTGGCGTAATTAACATAATCGCGGGTGCCGGTTGCGTTATCAATACCAAAATTCAGCTTATAGGTAAGTCCTTTTATAATTCTTAAAGTAGGTGTAATATTCCCCAGCACACGATTGATGCTGGCAACATCTTTATACAGTTCGAGTTCAAGCAGCGGATTGCTAACGTTCTCAAATTTTGCCGGGTTGCCGTCTGCATCGCGTGCCGGTAATGTTGGGTTATTGGAAATAGCACTTCCGATCATACCATCAATGGGTGGCCTGCGGTTGCCGGTATTGCTTGCAGTAAGGTTGATATCAATGGAAAGGCGATCATCCCATAATTTTTGGGTAGCGTTAAAACGACCGGTATACCTTTTCAAATTGCTGCCTTTCAAAATACCATCCTGGTTTAACGCATTTAAAGAAGCGTAATATACCAGCTTGCTGGTGCCTCCGCTTAAGGTAAGGTTATTATCATAAGTGTTAGCGGTTCGGAAAATTTCATCCTGCCAGTCAGTAGAAGCACCGAAATCTTCCAAAGTACCCCCTGCGGCTACTACCTCCTTTTTAAACTCTTCAGTTGAAAATATAGGCAGTTTGTTGGCCGGGCTGGCAATGCCTACAGCAGTGGAATAATTGAGTGCAGAAGTACCCGCCTTGCCACGCTTTGTAGTAACAAGTACTACGCCGTTTGCACCACGGGAACCATAAATAGCAGTAGCTGATGCATCTTTCAGCACATCCATTGATTCAATATCCTGCGGATTTAAAAAGTTGAGGGGGTCACCGCTACCGGTTCCGGCATTGTCGAGTGGCACACCATCTATTACAAAAAGAGGGGAACTGCCGCTTCTAACGGTACCGGACCCGCGAATAACGATATTCACGCCTGCACCGGGCTCACCACTGGATGATGTTATATTCACGCCGGCAACCTTTCCCTGCAATAACTGCTGGGGGTTGTTTACAATCCCTTTGTTAAAAGCCTCGGCTTTTACAGATTTTACGGATCCGGTTACATCTCTTTTACGTTGGGTGCCATAACCTACCACTACCACGTCTTCAAGGCTTTGAGCAGCTACTTTTAGCACAGCAGCCAGTTGTAAGCCGGAAGCCCCTACGGTACCCGTAAGCGTTTCAATACCATAGCCTACATAGCTTACCGTAAAAGTATAGCTGCCATTGGCAAGGCCTGAAAAAATAAATACCCCTTCCTCATTGGAGGTAACGGTTGTTTTTGATTTACTGGAGGAATGCTCTGCTGTAACAGAAGCGCCGGCAACGATATCGCCGGTTTCTGTTTTAACGGTTCCGGTAACGCTTCCCTGGGCTTGCGCCGAAAGATGCAGATACGATGGTAATAACAATACCATTAACCATAGCAATCGTTGTCTCATACGCGTAGTTAATTTTGGGTTGTATAAAATATATTGCAGGTAAACATAGTACTATAATTTTACTTAAACATACCCCGGCCAGTGCAAACGTTTGAAATTTTTTCCGGTATAACCATGCTATCTGCCTTCTATAGCTTACATACAGACAAACTGCAGCAGGAAAATGATGCATCTCAGTAGCAAGTGGTGAGTGGTGAGTGGGAAGTGGGAAGTGGGAAGTGGTTGCAGGTTGCAGGTTGCAGGTCGCAAGGTACAAGGTACAAGTTCAATCCTCCCTACAACCTGCGACCGGAGATTAGTGGAGAGTGGCTTGCCTGTTTCAAGTTACAGTTACAGGTTACAGGATGGAAGTTATAAGGGTGCCGTTCCCTTGAAACCTGTAACCTGAAACTTGCACACCCTGAAACTTGCAACCTGCAACCTCCCCCTACCCGCCGAGCGCGTCCATCGCTTTTTTTACGCTGCCATGCTGCAGCAAAATGGCTTTGGCATTATCATAGTCTTTCAGCCCGGCTTTTTCCATCAATATTTTTACCGCCCGGTCGGTGATCTTATCATTGATCAGCAATACATTTACCATGCTGTTGTCTTCCACCCTGCCCAGGCGTATCATAGTAGTGGTGCTGATCATATCAAAGATCATTTTTTGTGCCGTACCGCATTTCATCCGGGTGCTGCCCGTAACGAACTCGGGGCCGGTGATCACTTCCACCGGCAGTTCTGATGCCGCTGCAATGGGCGACCCGGGATTACTTACTATACAGCCGGTAGTTACGCCTGCAGAGCGGCATTGTTTTAAAGCTGCCAGCACAAAAGGGGTTGTGCCGCTGGCGGAAATACCCACCACTATATCTTTATCCGAAATAGCATATGCTTTCAGGGCATCCCACCCCGCTTCCGTATCATCTTCCTTTTCTTCAGGCGCTTCAATAAGATGTTCCACACCACCGGCCAATATCACGTTTACCATGCCTTTTGGAATACCATAAGTGGTAGGCAATTCAATAGCGTCTAATACCGAAAGGCGTCCGCCGCTACCGGCGCCTAAGTAAAACATCCTGCCGCCAGCCTCTAATTTTTCTGCAATGGCGGTGATCAGCCTATTAAGCTGCGGCAATGCTTTTTCTATTGCCGGCGCTACCTTTTTATCTTCGTTATTGATGTGAGCGGTAAGCGCTTCTACGGTCATTTTTTCAAGGTGCCGGTACAAAGAGGGCTGTTCTGTAATTCGTATCATAGTAGTGTTAAGAGCAATTAAATGATGGCTGATACCCATTGGCCATATGGCTGTTTATTAAAATAGCTCAGGCTGCTGATTATCCTCAGGCTTCCTTTTTTCCCATTCCATTTCCGTGCTTTTCGTAAAATCGGCAAGCCTGGCGCCAACGGCTTTCCAGCCCATTACTTCCACCATTTTGTTCACCTTAATTTTGGCTTTTCTGATCTGGGCGCCCTTTCCACTCTGCATTACCAGCACAGGTGAGGCTTCTGTAGTAACCGCTTCCAGCAGGTTTCCTTCTCCTTCCTTTATAAAGAAAAATTTATTACGCAGCGTAGTGGTCTCAATCTTAAATCTTTTGATATTGTATTGCAGCTTTTCTTTATCAAGGTACACGGCTGTTACTACTTTTTCAGGATCAAATTTTTCAATCAGCACTACCTTGTCCCCGTCAAAGCGCTGGCTCAGCTCCGTATCAGAAATTTCATAGTTACCATTATTGTAAATGATCAGTAACCGGTCTTCACTATCGAACATCCCCAGGTATTGCCCTTTTTCTTCCGCGTTAAGCCTTCCAAAGGTATCATCAAACCATAGCTTTCTTCCACTCAGTGTTGAGCGCCCGGCTTCCTTGAACTTCACAGATTTAACAGGATATTTTGTTACCTGGTTACCCATGCTGCCCCTGCCTTTGATCTCTAATTCTTCAAAATAAAATTCGAGCTCCTTATTGCGGGCAGTTGACGAAGGGCTGAGCATAATCTTAACAGCTTCCGCTTCACCATTGGGATTAACAGAAAAATAATGCACTTTACTTTTGTCTGATCCTTTGGTCAGGTCATACTCCTTATCACGGGTAATGCTGGTAACGTTAAACCGTTTGGCGTAGCTGATCCCCGTTTTCCCATCCATGTAGATCATATTATAAGTAGTACGCTCATCATTTTTCTTAAAAACGGCAACATGCAGAATGTCTTTCCCGATAAACACTTTATCCGCTACCTTCACCACCTTCATTTTACCGGCTTTGGTAAAGGCTATAATATCATCTAAGTCTGAGCAATCATCTACAAATTCATCCTTCTTTAACCCTGTGCCTATAAATCCTTCTGAACGGTTTACATATAATTTGGCATTGGCAATGGCTACCTGCTTGGCCTGTATAGACTCAAACAGCCTGATTTCCGTTTTGCGTTCCCTGCCTTTACCGTATTTTTTTAAAAGGTTATCATAGTAGGCTACAGCAAAGTCTACCAGATTCTCCAGGTCGTATTTTACCTGTTTGATCTCTTTATCAATGTTCCTGATCTGCGCATTCAGCTCATCAATATCCAGTTTATAAATTCTGCGTACCGGTTTCTCCGTCAGTTTAACAATGTCTTCTTTAGATATTTCCTTTTTCAATTGTTTTTTAAAAGGAACAAATGCTTTATCAATAGCCATTAATACCTTTTCCCAGGTTTCATGCTTTTTTTCTAATTCTTTATATATTTTTTCTTCAAAGAATATTTTTTCGAGTGAAGTATAATGCCATTTTTCCTGCAATTCCGCCAGCTTAATTTCCAGTTCCTTTTTCAGCAACTCTTTGGTTAAGTCGGCTGATGAACGGAGCAGGTCGTGTACGGTTATGAAACGCGGCTTTTGTTCAGCGATCACGCAGGCATTCGGTGAAATGCTTACCTCACAGTCGGTAAACGCATACAATGCATCAATGGTTATATCAGTGGAGATACCGGGGGCGAGGTCAACATGCACTTCCACATTGGCGGCCGTATTGTCGGTAACCTTTTTTATTTTAATCTTTCCCTGGTCATTCGCTTTCACAATGGAATCCATCAGCTGCGCGGTAGTTACACCATAGGGCACATCGCGTATGACCAGCGTTTTTTTATCTAATTCCTCAATGTGTGCACGCACTTTTACCTTCCCCCCCCTTTTACCTTCATTATAATTCGTTGCATCAATCATTCCGCCGGTTTGAAAATCGGGGAATAATTCAAATTTTTTGCCGCGTAAATGTTTGATAGCCGCTTCAATGATCTCGCAAAAATTATGTGGTAATATTTTGGTTGATAAACCAACCGCTATGCCTTCCGCTCCCTGGGCCAGCAGCAAAGGAAACTTCATAGGAAGCGTTACCGGTTCATTTTTTCTTCCGTCATAGCTGAGCTGCCATTCAGTGATTTTGGCGTTAAAAGCCACTTCCAGCGCAAATTTGCTTAACCGGGCTTCAATATAGCGGGCCGCGGCTGCATCATCGCCTGTGCGCACATCACCCCAGTTGCCCTGCGTTTCAATGAGCAGGTCTTTTTGTCCCATATTTACAAGCGCATCACCAATAGAAGCATCTCCATGCGGATGGTATTGCATGGATTGCCCGATAATGTTAGCTACCTTATTAAACCGCCCGTCATCCATTTCCTTCATGGCATGAAGGATGCGGCGCTGTACCGGCTTCAGCCCGTCTTCAATTGCCGGAACAGCCCTTTCCAGGATAACATAGGAGGCATAATCGAGGAACCATGTTTTATATTGGCCATGAATGCCGGATTCATTTCCTAAAAAATTGTCTTTACTCATATAAATATTTCCACAACCTTATGTTATGGGATAATAAACTGTTTTTTAATAATGCTATCACCGGAATATCCGTATTACTATTTACTGTCTTCCTGCTTTCCTATTAGGCCAAGGTGCGTAAACTTAAAACCCGTGAAATACTTTAATCCATAGCCAAATGTCCTGTCCATGCAGGAATGCCCGAATAATATGATACCGGTAACCTGTAAAGTCCAGCTACCGGGTAACCAGCCTGCAATAAAAAATATAGCGGCAATACCTTTATGATGAAAAAGGTTATACGAAATGGCGCCGGCCCTGTTACCCGCGGCATATCCCAGCATGCTGATATCCGGCCCCAAAAACAGCAACAGGTATATCCACCATTGTACCTGCATATCGTATAAGGCATATATGCTCAGTGCAAATAAAGCCAGCTCTTCCCATTTTAAAATGAATTTCATCTTATTCATTTACCTGTTCTGTAATACCGGCTTTGCGCCTGATCTCAAAATCTTTCATATTCTTTAATGCACCCTGTATCTCATATTCTCCGCCTGCTATTATTAACTTCAGCCTCCACAACAGGTACGCGTCACCGGTAGTATGCTTGTTTTTTGATAAAAACTGGGCGATGAGCTTACCTGCCTTTTGCCAGTCCTTTGTAATGAAACTTTTCAGATCCGCGTCATAAAAATCATAATCATACTGCACTAACTTTTTTCCGCCTTCCAGTATACGTACCCCTTTATTTTCATTGCAAAGCCTTATCCATTCATCGGGATCAACTTCAAATTCGCTTAATGTAATGGGGCGCGCCAGCTTTTTTGCTTTTAAAAATTCTTTCGGGGGAATGGTGTGCAGCCAGGAAGGATAAAAAATATTTCCTTTTTCGTTGAAAAAGGGAAGGTTATTCAGATAAAGGATGAACACCCTGCCCTGGAATTCTTTTAGAAAATGCAGCAGCCAGTAGTAACCGCTCACATCATGCTTATTCTGCGCGGCCCAAATCCATACTATCTCTCCCGGATTACGGCGCAATTCCCCCACCAGCTCTGCTATGGTTTTATAATCGTCTACAGAACCATCTTCCGTTTTCCCGTCATAATCGCCGCCGGCCAATACCTGCATCCACCAGGTCTTTCGTGCTGCTATACCTTCGCCAATATATATGTTAGCTAAAGGACCAACCGCATAATCATCTTTTATCTGTACCACTTCACCCTGAAGGGTTTCGTCCAGTTCAATGGCCTTTGTTAAAACGGCGGTGTCTGCTTCATTAAAAACAATGTGTATCATGTAACTGTTTTGGAATTAAACCTATTGTTATATTAATGATCATTATGCTGTATCTCATCGTAAGAAGTGAAACGGGAGAACTTCACGCGGAAATCCGACACTTCTTACCCGGCTTTCACATCCTCTGCAATATCTATTTCTACCCGCAAATTATCAATAATAAACTCCTGCCTGTCCTGTGTGTTTTTGCCCATATAATATTCCAGCAGCTGCTGCAAATGCGTTTCGGGCATCACCATTACCGGCTGCTTGCGCATATCCGAGCTGATAAACCGCCCAAATTCATCCGGTGAAATTTCACCCAGCCCCTTGAACCTCGTAATCTCGGGTTTAGCCCCTAATTTTTTAACAGCAGCCTGCTTCTCCGTTTCATCATAACAATAAATTGTTTCCTGTTTGTTACGTACCCTGAACAGGGGCGTTTCAAGAATGTATACATGCCCGTTCTTT
Organism: Agriterribacter sp.; assembly: GCF_035445465.1. Classification (NCBI taxonomy): domain Bacteria; kingdom Pseudomonadati; phylum Bacteroidota; class Chitinophagia; order Chitinophagales; family Chitinophagaceae; genus Agriterribacter; species Agriterribacter sp. The sequence continues at coordinate 21,049 of NZ_DAOMQT010000027.1, read as the reverse complement.
ACCAGGTCGGGAAAGAACTGTAAAAAGAAGGTAAGCAGCAGCAGCCTGATGTGCATGCCATCCACATCGGCATCTGTTGCCACTACTATATTATTGTATCTTAACCCTTCAATACCGTCTTCAATATTTAAAGCGTGCTGCAACAGGTTAAACTCTTCATTTTCATATACCACTTTTTTAGTGAGCCCGTAACAGTTCAGGGGTTTACCCCTCAGGCTGAATACGGCCTGCGTTTCCACATCGCGGGCCTTGGTAATGGAGCCACTTGCCGAATCGCCTTCCGTAATAAAAATAGTGCTTTCTAACTGGCGCTCATGAAAGGCTTCCCTGCTCTTATTATTTGGCGGATCATCGTTGAAATGGATACGGCAATCGCGCAGCTTGCGATTGTGCAGGTTGGCTTTTTTTGCTCTTTCGTTAGCTAATTTCTTTATGCCCGCTAATTCTTTGCGCTCCCGCTCACTTTGCTCAATCCGCTTTTTTAAGGCTTCAGCCACCGCCTGGTTTTTATGCAAAAAATTATCCAGCTCCTTGGAAAGGAATTCATGCACGAAATTCTTCATGCTCATGCCGCCTTCCTGCATGTACTGGGAGCCCAGCTTGGTTTTGGTTTGACTTTCAAATACGGGTTCAACCACCCTTACCGCCACGGCAGCCACGATGCTTTGACGGATATCGGTAAAATCGTAATCCTTTTTAAAAAAATCACGCACCACTTTTACAAAGGCTTCGCGGAAGGCCTGGTGATGGGTTCCGCCCTGTGTGGTGAACTGTCCGTTTACAAAACTGAATATCTCTTCGCCGTAATCGTTATTGTGCGTTATAGCCAGCTCAATATCTTCACCTTTGAGATGTATAATGGGATAACGGATCTCATCGGTATTCGTTTTGCGCTGCAGCAGATCCAGCAATCCATTTTTGCTGACATACTTTTTACCATTGAATGTTATTATCAAACCGGCATTCAGGTAACAGTAGTTCCATAACAGGTTGTCAATATATTCCGGCTGAAAATGGAAGTTGCGGAATACGGTTTCATCAGGAATAAAGGTTACCAGCGTACCATTGGTTTCATCCGTTTTCGATTCTTTATATTCCTTTACCAATATGCCCTTTTCAAACTCCGCCGTTTTTTGTTTGCCTTCCCTTATCGCCATCACCTTAAAATAATTACTCAGTGCATTCACCGCTTTGGTTCCCACACCGTTTAAGCCCACCGATTTCTGAAAAGCTTTGCTATCGTACTTGGCGCCGGTATTGATCTTGCTCACTACGTCTACTACCTTACCTAACGGGATGCCTCTTCCAAAGTCGCGAACCGTAACCGTTTTCCCTTCCACCACAATGTCTACCTGCTTTCCATATCCCATCATATGCTCGTCAATGCAATTATCCAGCACCTCTTTCAGCAACACATAGATGCCATCATCGGGGCTGCTGCCATCGCCCAGCTTTCCAATATACATTCCGGGACGTAACCGGATATGTTCGCGCCAGTCTAACGATCTTATCGAATCTTCTGTGTAGTCAAACAGGTTTTGTTTTGCTTCAGCCATATATTATTTCTATATTCAGCGTATGAGAAACGGGCAAAGGTATACTAATTATTTTAGTAATTACAGGACGCCGCAAATATAATAAAACGAAATCAGAAGCCCCCAGGCAGAATATGCACGCCTGTGTATAACCCGTCGGATATTAGCCTTCAGCAATCAGCTATCAGGTTTTACAGGCCAATACTTCTCATCCTACATACTATCTTCTCACCCTATACCCTATACCTCACACCTTATACCTGACGCCTCATACCTCATATCCGGAGACTGACAACTAACTTCTACGCTTCTGTTAATATACCTTAACATAGTGCTGTTATATTTTTTGGCATAGTAGTTGTTTTGATAGCGTATCCCTCCTGATTTTTATATCCCCTGGAATAAGATAAAGTTGTAACCAATTACAAAATCAATAAATTCCAGCGTTATGAAAAAAGCAAGGCTCACATTGACGGCATTAAGTATTGTTGCCGCAGGATTATTCGCGTTTAACGTGTTTACAAACGGTTCAGTTAAGGGTACAGTTAGCCCGGCGGATGCTGCTGTTAGAGCATGGGCCATTTCAGGCACAGATACGCTCAAAGCAGATATTGCAAACGGCGCGTTTGAAATTACTGATGCCAAGCCAGGAACCTATAAGGTAATCATCGAAGCTAACGCTCCCTACAAAAACGCATCTAAAGAGGGTGTGGAAGTGAAGGAAGGAGAAGCAACAGACATCGGTGAAATTACTTTAGAACAGTAGTAACAAATTACTAATTCCATTTATTGCAGGATGTATTAGTAGTTTAGGCTGCAAAAATTAAATTACAGGAGCGGTATGCGTATGCATACCGCTTTTGCATTTATTATTGCCTGTATTATCATTACTGCGGGTGAGGGTTACACATCTTCTTCTTTACTGTTCTTTAAAGCGGTACCGGCATGCCGCTTTGTTCCACTTTCTTCTTAATAACCACATTACTTTACGAAAAGCAGGATAAATATTTCATAAACCATGAAAAAGAAAAAATGTGATCTATAGATTATATTTGACCGGTATTTAAAAAATCTTAAAATAACGCTACCTAAAACAAAGCAAATGAAAAAATTAATTGCTATTATCGCCATCGGCATTATTGCAGGCACAGTTATTTCAGCCACAAACAAAGAACAGAAAATGCTCAGACACGTTGTTTTATTTAAATTTAAAGATGACGCTACTGCCCTGCAGGTAAAAGAAGTAGAGGATGCATTCAGGGCGCTGCCATCAAAAATCAAAGAAATTAAAGCTTTAGAATGGGGCACCAACAACAGCCCGGAAAACCTTGCGCAGGGATTTACACATTGCTTTTTTGTTAGCTTTAAAAGTGAGGAAGACAGGGCAGTATACCTTCCGCATGCTGCGCACAAGGCATTTGTAGACGTGCTGACACCTCACTTAGACAAGGTTTTGGTAATAGACTACTGGGCAAAAAACTAAACGGGTTATTATTTAATACGCTGCTTAAATGAATATAGAAAATAATAAAAATGAAGACGCCCTGAAACTGGCATTAAGCCAGGTAAAGCAGGAGCGTGAGATAATTTATGCAGGCGGCGGCAAAAAAGCAATACAAAAGCAAAAAGAAAAGAACAAACTGCTTGCACGGGAACGTATTGAATATTTGACGGACACCGGCACACCTTTTGTAGAAATTGGTGTTTTTGCCGGCTATGAAATGTATGAAGCATACGGTGGCTGCCCTGCAGGCGGAACGGTTGCCGGCATTGGTTATGTAAGCGGAAAGCAATGCGTAATTGTAGCCAATGATCAAACCGTAAAAGCCGGTGCGTGGTTTCCGGTTACCGGTAAAAAAAATCTGCGCATGCAGGAAATTGCCATGGAAAATAATCTCCCGGTCATTTACCTGGTAGACAGTGCCGGCGTTTTTTTGCCCATGCAGGATGAAATTTTTCCGGATAAAGAACATTTTGGCCGGATATTTCGCAATAATGCACGCATGAGCGCTATGGGTATTACCCAGATTGCCGCGGTAATGGGCGCCTGTGTGGCAGGTGGCGCCTACCTTCCCGTAATGAGCGATGAAACGCTGATCGTAAAAAACCAGGGCTCTATTTTTCTTGCCGGACCTTACTTAGTGAAAGCCGCCATTGGGGAGGAGGTAGATGCGGAAAGTTTGGGCGGCGCGGTAACACATACCGAAATTAGCGGTATAGCCGACTATAAATTCGATACCGAACAGCAATGCTTAGATGAAATAAAAAAGATATGCGCTAAGCTCGGCACAAAAGAAACGGCAGGATTCAACAGGATAAAAAGCAAAGCCCCAAAAAAAGATCCCGCAGCCATATATGGCATTCTGCCTTCAGATGCAACAAAGCCATATGATATGCTCGACATTATAGAAAGCATAACAGATAATTCGGAGTTTGACCAGTACAAACGCGATTACGGTCAAACGATCTTATGTGGTTATGCCCGCATTGAAGGATGGGCAGTTGGCATAGTGGCCAACCAGCGTAAAATAATTAAGAACAAACGGGGTGAAATGCAGATGGGTGGCGTTATTTATAACGACAGCGCGGATAAGGCTGCCCGTTTTATCATGAATTGCAATCAAAAAAATATTCCCCTGGTTTTTTTGCAGGATGTAACGGGGTTTATGGTGGGCAGCCGCAGCGAACATTCGGGCATTATTAAAGACGGCGCTAAAATGGTGAATGCCGTAGCCAATTCTGTTGTACCCAAAATAACGATCATTATTGGCAACTCATACGGAGCCGGCAATTACGCCATGTGCGGCAAAGCTTATGATCCCCGCTTTATTTATGCATGGCCCTCTGCAAAAATAGCGGTAATGGGCGGCGAGCAGGCCGCTCAAACCTTATTGCAAATACAGGTGAATGCCCTGAAAGCAAAAGGAGAAACCATTGATCCCGCAGCAGAGAAAAAATTATTAGATGACATAAAAAACCGCTACGAAAAGCAAACTACCCCGTTTTATGCCGCCGCACGGTTATGGGTAGACGATATCATTGATCCGGCAGATACCCGTAAACTAATTGCAGAAGGGATAGCCGCGGCCAATCATAAAAAAACAACAGACAGCTTTAGCACCGGTGTTTTTCAGGTGTGAGGTATGGGGTATGAGGTATAAGGTGTGGGGTATAGGGGGTGAGGTGTGAGGTAGCAGGTATGAGGTAGCAGTTAGTTTTAAACAATCAATCAAGTCAAATGACAATTTCTATATACCAGGCAGATGCCTTTACACAACATATCTTTGGAGGAAATCCCGCCGCCGTATGCCCCTTGGAAGAATGGCTGCCGGACGCTCTCATGCAAAATATAGCGCTGGAAAACAATCTTGCCGAAACGGCATTTATTGTTCCTGAAAATGACGGATACTACATTCGATGGTTTACGCCGGCAGTTGAAGTAGATCTTTGCGGACACGCCACACTGGCGGCTGCGCATGTTTTTTTCACCCATCTAAATTACCCGGGAAAAGAGATCAGCTTTCATTCAAGAAGTGGACTGCTAAAAGTTACACGGCAAAAAAACGGGCAGCTTACTTTGGATTTTCCGGCAGACCGTTTTGAAAGCGTAACCGATATACCTGCAGCCATTGGCGAAGGCCTGGGGATAACGGTAAATGAAGTATACAAAGGTAAGTTTGATTACATGGTGGTGGTAAACGACCAGCAAACAATTGAACAATTACAGCCCGATTTTAAAATTTTAGCTACCCTTAAAAGCCGTGGCGTACTGGCAACGGCCCGTGGCAATGAAGCAGATTTTGTTTCGCGCTGTTTCTTTCCGCAAAGCGGAATTGATGAAGACCCGGTTACAGGATCGGCGCATACTTTGCTTACACCTTACTGGGCAGGCGTATTGGGCAAAAATACGCTCAAAGCCATACAACTGTCTGCAAGAAAGGGATATTTGGATTGTGAACTATCGGGCGACAGGGTATTAATGAGCGGCTATGCCGTTACGTATATGAAAGGAGAAATAATAGCATAAAATCCGAAGTATTTAAATTCGAATTTCGAAATTTAATACTTCGGACTTCCGGCAACAACTATGACTCAATCAACACTGATCATTTATACCGATGGCGCGGCAAGAGGAAACCCCGGACGGGGAGGGTATGGCGCTGTTCTAAAATGGGGCGCCGCTGAAAAAGAGCTATCGCAGGGCTACCGGCTCACTACCAATAACCGTATGGAACTGATGGCAGTGATTGCGGCGCTGGAAGCATTAACCAAAAACAACATGCCCGTTACCATTTATTCCGACAGCCAGTACGTGGTGAGAGCCGTAAAAGAAGGCTGGCTTAAAAAATGGATCGCAACCGATTTTAAAGGCGGCAAAAAAAATAAAGATCTCTGGAAGCGTTATTACCAGCTTTCACAAAAACATAGTATACAATTTGTATGGGTAAAAGGCCATGCAGATAATCCTTACAATAATCGTTGTGATGAACTGGCTACAGCAGCGGCAGACGGCAAAAACCTGTTAATAGATGATATGTATGAAAATGGAATCAATGACTGATTATAATCAAATTAATAAATTATGTATAAGCTCACGGGCAAAGTACAGCACTATGCATGGGGTGGAACAACATATATACCACAACTGTTAGGTATAAATAATAGCACGCAGCAACCCTATGCCGAATACTGGATGGGTGCACACGCCAGCGCGCCTTCCCTTGTTGAGCAAAATGCAAATCACCACATCGCCTTAAATGAACTGATCGGGAATAACCCTGCACAATGGTTGGGCGAAAAAACTGCCGCCCGGTTTGGCGGATTACCCTACCTGTTTAAAGTATTGGATGTAAAGGATATGCTTTCTATACAGGTACATCCTTCCAAAACAGAAGCGGAAAAAGGTTTTGCCAGGGAAAATGAAGCAGGTGTTGCGCTTAACGCACCACACCGCAATTATAAAGACGATAACCACAAACCCGAAGTAATGCTGGCATTAAGCGATTTTTGGTTATTGCATGGCTTTAAAGAAAGCGCATTGCTCCTCCAAACCCTCCGGGAAACGGAAGCTTTTCAAACCCTGCTGCCTGTATTTGAAAAGGAAGGTCATTATGGATTGTATAAACAGGTAATGGAGCTACCGCAGGCCGCCGTAGATAACCTGCTCAGCCCTTTACTTCAAGAAGCTGAACCTTTATATAAAGTCGGCCGGTTATCAAAATCCGGCCCGGCATACTGGGCATGTAAAACATTAGCCGCTAATAACGGTAACTATAACAATATAGACCGCGGGATATTTTCCATTTATTTTTTTAACATCGTACAGTTGCACCCCGGGCAGGCCATATTCCAGGGGGCAGGCGTGCCTCATGCCTACTTAGAAGGGCAGAATATTGAGCTGATGTCTAATTCTGATAATGTACTGCGCGGCGGATTAACGCTTAAGCATATAGATGTGCCTGAACTCTTAAAACATACTTTGTTCGAAGGTATTATCCCGCAGGTCATGAATGGAGAAAAAAACGGGGCGGAAACCGTGTATCATTGCCCTGTACCGGATTTTGAAGTAAGTAACATTACGGTTAACAAGCTGTCTGCATACCGGCATACCGCTTTTTCGGTAGAAATATTATTGATTACAGAAGGCGAGGCTGAGATCACAACCCCTGTACAAACACTTCACGTAAAAAAAGGAGAAGCTGTGCTGGTAGGCGCTTCCGAAACCTATACCATAGGCGCCGGCACAAAGGCGGTATTATATAAAGCGGGCGTACCGGAGCAGGATGCAATCATAAACAACAAACCATAAACTACAGACTAAAAATCCGAAGCCGGGAATTCGAAATCCAGGGGAAATACAAAGCACCAAATAGCAAATAACAAGCACCAAATAAATTAAAAAATCCGAAGCCGGTAATCCGAAATCCGAATATAAAGCATCAAGAAACCAAATGACAAAAACCATAGAAAATTCAAAATTCAAATCCGAAGACAGAAATCCGCAATCCGAAGCGAAATGCAACCATAAACTGTAAATTAAAAAGCCCCGAGGAGGCTGTTAGCTATGAGCAGAAAAGGAGTATTCAGCCTGTCGTTAGTAGTTACTCACCTGATTGCTGATTACCGGAATACCATTTAACCCGCCGGGTCTATCTCTATATCATATTTATCTAAAAGTCCCGGAATGCCGGAAAGTGAGAACCTGGCTTTTTTAATACGGTTTACTTCCGGGTTAATGGAATAATGGAAAGAACTGCGGAAGTCGGCTTTCTCCAGTATGCTGTTCTCGAACTTCGCATCGGTAAGGTCGCATTTATCAAAAACAGATTGGGTTAAATCGCATTCTGTAAAATCCACTTCTTTGAGCTGTGTATTTTTAAAAAGCGTTTTTTTGATCTTGGTCTTATAAAAAGAAGAATGACTGAGATTACAATTATCAAAGCTGAATGATAAGCCAAACTGGCTGCAGTTTTCAAAATGAAGGCCCAGCATTTTGCAGTCGGTGAATTGTATATCCCTGAATGCGGTTGTTGCAAGGTGTGCCATACTCAGGTTACAGCCTTTAAATGCGCATTCCAAAAAGCGTATATCGTTAAGCCCGGCGTTGGAAAAATCGCAGCCAGTAAAACTACAGTTTTCATATTCGCCTTTAGCCAATGCTTGTTGTGTAAAATCTTTTTTATCAAATGTTTTGTCTTGTATGACTAATGCTTCCATGCCAGTTGTTTAAGATGTTGCAATGTATAGAATGCAAAGCACCAGGAGCCAAATAATATACAGCTGCTTCGTTCCCCAGCATGACAGGCAAAATTCAAATCCGAAGGTTTAAATTTCGAAATCCGAAGCAAAATCCGGAACTCTCCCTCTCCCCGCCCCGCAGCGGCGGGGGACGATGCTTAATGACAACGCTAAGCGTAGGATCTTCCATTCCAACTATTGAATAAAAGTGAACAACGCTATAGCTGGCTGATCAAAACAGGTTCAAAATATTACTTTGCGTTCTTTGCTCCTTTGCGCTCTTTGCGTGAAACAATCCGAAGCGAAATCCCAACGGTAAACTAAGAACGATAAACCCCAAATTGTATATCCCGAACGAAATCAATTCAATCTCAAATTTCAAATCTCCCAATTCCCATTGCCGGATCACTGATACTATGTTTTTCCGTTTCTACCCTTCCGGCAAAACGATGCAGGAAGCCGTTGCCGGATTGTATAGAAAAGTCGTACCAGTTGCCGCTATTGGCCAGCAGCCATTGTATGCGCCTGGTTTTTCCGGGTGCAAGTTCAAATGCAGCCGGTACATTATATCCATAGGCATTGGAAACCATGCTAACAGGAATTGCAACGCTATGGGGGTTATGCAGGCTAACTGCTATCCCTCCTTTCCTGTGGTTGTATTTTAGTTTTATTTCGGGTTCCGCTGCTGTAATATTCCCCGAAAATTTATGAAAATAGCCATTGGTTCCATATACTTCCAGGTCGTAGGCGGCATTGTCTTCCGCTACGTTCCATTCATCTGTGAGCGATTTTCCGGCTTCTACGGTATAACGGCGGGGGATACGGTCTAAGTGCTTAAGATCATATACATGATATACCGCACCTGCCTTGCCGTCGTTTTCAAACAACAGCCTGATCTTTTGCTCCTGTTGCAGCAGTTGAAGGTGTGTATACAGGCGGTAGGGCAGGGCTCTTGAATAGCGGGTTCCTTTTTCCTGGTACAGCGGGGAGGGCGTTTCCGGCGCCACGGCTTTGGGCAGTAATTTGGAAGCTTCATCGAGCGCGGCGTGATTGGCTGTTTCCGGCATTGGAGGAAATACAGGATCATTAGGGGTTTCAAAATCAAACGCGGATAGCAGGTCGCTGCATACCGCACGGTGCCAGGGGCTGATGGCAGGAATGGTAACGCCAAAGCGTTTTTCAATGAACTGTCCCACAGAGGTATGATCCGCCACCTGCGAATCTACCCAACCGCCTTTGCTCCATGGAGAAATGATATACAACGGCACCCGCGGGCCTAATCCCCATGGACGAATATTACCGCTGATGGTATCGCGTTTATCCTGGTAGGTACGGGTTCTTACCGGGCCGCCCTTGCTCATCTCGCTGGCAAAATAAGGATTTGGAAATTCGGATGTGCCTTTATCGTTGTGGAAATACATTCCTGCCAGGTCAAGCGTTGATTTGCCTGCCATTGTACTATCTGCATTATAAGAAGGCACAGCCGGCGCCGGCAGGTGATCAAACAAACCATCGTTCTCATCAAAGGTGAGGAAGAAAACGGTTTTGCTCCATACTTCGGGATTAGCAGTAAGCGCTGATAAAATTGCGTGCGTAAAATCGGCGCCACGGTAAGGGCTGGAAGGGGCTCCCGGATGTTCCGAATCTATTTGCGCAGGCAGCACCCAGCTTACCTGGGGCAGGGTATTGTTTTTTACATCTTCCGCCAGTTTTTGTATTGTCCAGTGGCGCATGCCTTTTTCATAAATGGCTGAACCTGGTTTGGCTGATCTGAAACTTTCAAACGCAAGGCAGCCGTGCATGGCTCCGCTCCAGTTATCATTAGGGTTTTGGTAAATGCGCCAACTGATCCCCGCTTTTTCCAGTACATCGGGTATAGTGGACCATTGAAACGCATTACCCCGGTAGGTATAGCCGGGATCGGGCATTTTGTTGTTCACCCAGCAACGGAGATTTACTGGCTCCGAATCTTCATCGGTGCAGTTAATGCCGGCCGCTCTTTTATCAGGATTGAAATTGCTGCCCGACCAGAATACGATCCTGTTGGGATCCGTGCCGGTTGCTACGGAGCAATGGTGTGCATCGCAAATGGTAAAAGATTCGGCTAATGCGTATTGAAAGGGTATCTCTTCACGGGTATAATAGGCCATGGAATAAGGCGTTTTGAAAAGCGGCCAGTGGCCGTATTTCCCCTGGTTCCAGGCGGCCTGCATGTCGGGGAAGTCGTGGGGCGTGCCGTTGATGAGGGCAGCGTTAGACTTCTTTTTGCTGGCGTGGTAAGGTGGAATGATCTTTTTACCGTTCGACTGAAAGAATGCCCGTTCACCGCTTTCGAGGGGAATGGGAAACCTGTCGCCAAATCCCCGTACTCCTTTCATGGTACCGAAATAGTGATCGAAGGACCGGTTCTCCTGCATAAGAATTACAATATGCTGCACATCGCGGATAGAACGGCTGGCATTATGAGCTTCTACTGCCAGCACTTTTTGCAGCCATGTTGACCATACCGCGGCCGTGCCGGCCGTGGCAGACATTTTAATAAATTTTCTCCTGTTAAGATTGGGCATGAAAGTAATGATTAACGGGTTTGAAAATGTATGTAGAGATGTTTATTCAGGCGGCACGCTAAAGATAAGCAATCTGCGTGGCAGTAGCTGATGTGGGAAATGTGGAAATATGAAAATTGAAAAATGACGGTTTGTTGAGCCTTGAAAGATGAGATGCTCAGCCTGGTTGGCGGTTCTTGTATTACCAGGAGTAATACGCGATATTATTACTTTCAGCATCCGGTGAATAACGTAACCCAAAATGAAAGAACCGCCACGGCAGATAAGTTCTGCAGTAGCGGTTCATAATGCGATATCTTTTCTGGCTTATGCTCCAATAACAACAGCGGTTATAGCCCCGGTTAAATCCCTTGGACCTTCGCCAACCGGTTCTTCATTGGTAGATACCTGGAACCATTGCACTTTATTGGCAGTGTCGGCATACCAGTTAAAATGCACCGGTCTTTCACTTTGCAAAATATGATACATGTCTGCAAAGTCAGAAATGGGCGCATAAGCAACCACGAATTTGGTGGTGCCTGGCGTTACATAGCCAATATCCGTATCGTTGATGATCGTTTCTCCGACAAAAAAATAAATTACGATATTTTGTACTGTAGCGGTGGGCGTTTTAGGTACCAGTGAAATCCACCTTCTGTGATAATTTGAGGCATTCCGTTGCCTGTTGGAACCCACATAATACGATTTGATTTCCATGTGCTGTTTATTTAAAAGGTTACAAAAGTTGCTATCATGTAAAAGATCATATAAGACAGTTATTTGTTACCCTTTGAAAAAACATTCGCCCCTGGTGAACTGTTTGCGGAAACCGGCATTCATCAATACCCTATTTCGGCCGGTGTGCTGAGCTGTTTTCCTAAATGGATCAATACAACAAAGGTGAACCCGTTACAGGTTCACCTTTTACATTCTACAGTTCCCTTTTCTTAAAACAAAGCATCAGGAACTGTGTGCAGGCTTCTCATGTGCGCTCTTATTTATTTTGTGGTGTTGCCGGCTGTTAAGTTAAAACGCCGGCTGTTCATTATTCATGGGGTGCTGCAACGGCAGTATACAACTATCTGTACTTCCTTAATTGTAGTTATTAAGCGGCTTCCTTTACAAATTGTACTTCAGCGGTGATCCTCACCTCATCGCTCACTAAAACCCCGCCTGTTTCAAGGGCAGCGTTCCAGTTTAATTCCCAGTCTTTCCTGTTGATCTTTCCGTTCAGTGAAAAACCGGCTTTCATATTTCCCCAGGGATCTTTGTTGATGCCCCCGAACTCCACATCAAAGCTTACTTCCTTTTCAATACCTTTTATATTCAGTAAACCTTTCAGCAGGTAATTATCTTCATCGAGCCGGGTAAAGGAAATACCTGTAAATTTCAGCTCTTTGTGATTTTCAACGTCAAAAAAATCAGCGCTCTTTAAGTGTGTATCGCGGTCTGTGCTGTTGGTAAATACAGAATCTGCTTCAATAGTTACTTCAACGGTGCCTTTGCTGAAATCATCGTCTTCTGTTAAAACGGTAGCGTTAAATTTTCTGAACTCACCTTTTACATTGGTTATCATCATATGCCTTACCTTAAAAAGGATTTCACTGTGTGCGGGGTCTAATACCCATTTGGTTTGATTTGCCATGTTATGATCTTTAATTGTTTTGATTTAAGAATGCAAAGATCATACAACCATTTTTAGCAGGCATTCACCTGTGTTAATAAATGAAAAAACGGTACAGCACTATTTTTTTAGCGCTATTTCCTTTCGTATGCGGCTGAGCGACTGGGGTTTGATACCCAAATAAGAGGCAATGAGGTATTGGGGAATGCGTTGGGTAAAGTTGGGGAACTGTTGCGAAAATTCCATATACCGGGATTCGGCGTCTTCGCTGTTGGTTTTGGCAAGCCGGTATTGCAACGCAACAAAAGCGTTCTGGATCAGTAAACGGAAAAAACGGTCTATTTCCGGGCAGAGATCGCATGCTTTACGGAAGCTTTGCCTGTTCAGCAACAGCACACGGGCCGGTTCAAGCGTTTCGATGGTATAGATTCCTTTCCTGTCGGAAAAAAAGCTGTAGAGATCAGATATCCAGTGTCCTTCAAGCGCAAACTGCATGGCATGTTTATCGCCCTTTTTGTCAACAATATAAGAATAGCAGGCGCCCTGTTCTATGAAGTAAATATACTTGCAGGATCGGCCCTCTTCGGCAAGCAATACTTTTTTATCAAAAGATTTGGGAAATACGCAGTCCAGAAAAGCGTCGAAAGCAATGTCGGTAAGGTGGTGACCTAATGTTTTTTCTATATGCTGTCTTAATAAAGATTGCATCTGGTAAAGTATGTGCTGGTTTACGCCTCACCTTTCCTCTGCATATTAGGTTATTTATAGCAAATCCGGAAGTGTGGTTATATTAAACCATTGCAAAAGCGGCTGTGGCTGCTGTTCATCGAAGAAAAAAGATCATTCGCCGAATACCGCCACCGTGGTTGCGGAAACACTTACAGGGAAACCTATATTTGCAAAGGTTTTTCATAGGATATTGGATTTAAAACGGGGTGCATTTCTATGCTGCCCCTTTTTTTATGCTTTAAATTAAAAAAGAAAAATTTATTGAATCTCTGCCTTTGGTCTAAATTTGCGGCCACTAAAATTGAGTGAAATGCAGGAAGGAAAGCGTCAGAAACAGGTAGCGGGCTTATTATATGAGGAATTTAATGAAATATTTCAACGGCTGGGGCTGACTATGCTTGAGGGTGGAATGGTTTCCATAGCATCGGTAAAGGTTACGCCCGATTTGCTGGAGGCCAGAATATACCTGAGCTTCTTTCAGTTAAAAGACCCTAATGAAGGCCTAAAGAAAATTGAGGATAAAGCCTGGGAAATTAAAAAGGAATTAACAGCAAGAGTGAAGCACCAGTTGCGCCGCATACCCGAATTGAAATTTTATATAGACGATACACTCGACCATGTATTCAAAATGGAAGCGCTCTTTAAAAAGCTCAATTCGGAAAGAGATGAGAAGAATCAATAATTTGTGAGCTGCTTTCCGGCCGGGTGCATCCCCCACCGTGGGCGGTGTCTGCACCGCCCACAGAAGAAAACGCAATGCTACAATTTGGAATGCACCCCCTGTTTCTATAAAATCTTTTTATATATTACATAATATAAGCCATTTATATTGTACCTGATCTTTGCCTGGAGATATTTTAAAGCAAAAAAATCTACCAATGCCATTAACATCATTGCGTGGGTAAGCGTAACGGCCATCGCTTTTGCCACAGCGGCCCTGTTGGTGCTATGGAGTGCTTTTAACGGGTTTGAAGGCCTGGTAAAATCGCTGTACTCAACGTTCTATACCGATCTTAGGGTAACGGCTGCATCCGGCAAAACCATTATGCTCACATCTTCGCAAATAGCTGCGCTTAATAAATTAAACAATGTAAGCAACCTTTCACTGGTGGCGGAAGAAAAAGCCCTCCTGCAGAACCAGGACTACCAGGCTATTATTGAGCTAAAGGGAGTTGATGCTAACTACACCAAAGTTACCACAGTTGAGCAAAGCCTTGTAAGAGGTAAGTTTTTACTGGGAGATGCCGAACAGCCGGGGGCGGTAATGGGTGTAGGCATAGAAAACGCGGTAGCCATCTTAAGCGACAGGGCCATTGGCGCGCTTACTGTTTATTTGCCCAAAAAAGGAGCAGACGATATCAGCAATCCTTTATCCTCATTTAATGAAGGAAAGATCATTCCCAACGGCGCTTTTGCTGTTGAACAGGGATTTGATAATAAATACGTGCTTACCAACCTTGATTTTGTAAGGCAGTATATGAATTTTAAGCCCGATGAATATACGGCTGTGGAAATAGCGCTTACTAATACAGATAAGGAAAAAATAACAAAAAATGAAATTCAGCAGCTATTAGGCCAAGGTTATCTTGTTCAAACCCGTTATGAACAAAACAGCAGCTTATACAATGTAATGCGCCTGGAGAAGTACGCCATTTTCGGCATCTTTATTTTAGTGTTGATAGTAGCGGCATTTAACATGATAGGCGCTTTGAGCATGCTGGTGCTGGAAAAGCAAAAAGACATTCAGATTTTACAATCTATGGGAGCCACGAGGGGCTGGATACAAAAGGTTTTTTTAACGGAAGGCATTGTGCTGGCTGCTGTGGGCGCCGGAATAGGAATCATACTGGCATTGCTGCTCTGCTTTTTACAGTTGCAGTTTAAGCTTATTCCGCTGGAAGGCAGTTCTTTTATTATTGATTACTACCCCGTTAAACTGGTACTTTCCGATTTTATAATTGTTGCCGCCACCGTTTTTATCATTGCCATCACCGCATCATGGCTTCCTTCCAAACGTGCGGCCGGCCAGCCGTTTGAACTGAGAAATTAGGTAAATCGCTTTTGGGCTAATTTACTTACTTTGCCGTTCAATTTGATCAGCAAGCATAATGAAGAAATATTCGAGGATTTTCAATTACCTGAAGCAATACCAATCGCAGATTGTTCTTTACTTTATTTGCATCATACTTTCCATTGTTTTTTCTGTTGTTTCCCTGGGTATGCTTGCTCCTTTTTTTGATCTTATTTTTATGGGTGATGGTGTGGGTGCGGTACCTAAAGCCGACAGCCCGCTAACAGCATATATTCGCGAATTTTTAATATTATGGGTGGGCGATTTGAATCCCAAAGGGGCATTGGCCTTCATTTGTATTATTATTGTAACCTCCATTTTGCTGAAGAACCTGTTCCTCTATTTATCTTTTAATATTCTTAACCCCATAAAGAACCGGATCGTTAATACCCTCCGTTCGGAATTGTATACTAAAATCCTGGGGCTGCCTATCGGCTATTTTACCGAAAAAAGAAAAGGCGACCTCATCAGCCGCATCACCAATGATGTATCGGAAGTGGAGGTTTCGCTGGTAGGTGCCCTGGAAGGCTGGATACGCGATCCTTTGACCATTGTTATCAACTTTGCGGTTCTGTTCTATATCAGCCCGCAGTTAACGCTTGCCATTCTTGTTTGCATTCCGATCGTAGGGTTTATTCTGGGACGGATTTCCCGGTCGCTGAAAAAGCAATCCAATGCGGCCGCTGTAAAGCTGGGCGAATCGCTTTCAGTATTAGATGAAACCCTCAACGGGCTGCGGGTGATCAAGGCATTTAATATTGAAACTTTGCTTAAGGGCAGGTTTGGCAAAATAAATGATGAATTGTTGTATGCTAAGAACAAGATCAGCCGCCGCCGTGACCTGGCATCTCCCATGTCGGAATTTTTAGGCGTACTGGTTTTTGTAGGTATACTATGGTTTGGCGGGCAGCTGGTGCTGGGTAAGCAGCTTTCGCTTTCTCCATCCATGTTCCTGGCCTATCTCGCCATGTTTTATAATATCATCAATCCTGTAAAAACATTATCTACCTCTTTCAGTAATATGCAAAAAGGCTCTTCGGCTATCGTGCGGATAGAAGAAATATTAAAAACGAAAGTAACGGTAGATGATAATCCTAACGGGAAGCAACTGCTTTCTTTCAATAGCCACATTGAGTTCCGTAATGCATGCTTTGCGTATGATGATGCTGTGATACTCAAAAATATCAACCTTACCATTGAAAAAGGGAAAACAGTGGCCCTTGTAGGATCTTCCGGCGCCGGTAAATCTACCCTGGCCGACCTGGTACCCCGGTTTCACGATGTAACCAGCGGGGAAGTGTTAATTGATGGCATCAATATCAAAGACTATTCACTGCATTCTGTGCGCAGCCTCATGAGCATCGTTACCCAGGAGCCCATACTTTTTAACGATACCATCGCCAATAATATAGCGCTGGGGCACCAGGATGCTACTGATGAAGCCATCATTCATGCGGCAAAAATTGCCAATGCCCATGATTTTATTACTAAAAAGGAAGGTGGATATAACAGTAATATCGGCGACAGGGGTACAAAGCTGAGTGGTGGTGAAAGGCAAAGGCTTACGATTGCACGGGCGGTATTAAAAAATCCGCCTATTCTTATATTAGACGAAGCCACCTCTTCTTTAGATACAGAAAGCGAAAGGTTAGTGCAGGATGCGATCAATAACCTTATGATTGACCGCACTTCTATCGTTATTGCGCACCGGCTGTCTACTGTTCGGCATGCAGATGAAATTCTGGTGCTGCAAAAAGGCGAAATAGCCGAAAGAGGAACGCACGACCAGTTGCTGGCCGTTAACGGCATTTACCGCAGGCTGGTGGAAATGCAGGAGGTGAGATAGGGGTGCAGGTTACAGGGTGCAGGGTACAGGTTGCAGGTTGCAGGGTGCAGGTTGCAGGGTACAGGTTGCAGGATTCAGAAGAGAAATGTGGGGAATGTGGAGATGTGAAAATGTGAGGAATGTGCTGGTTTGAAAATGAGGCGATTAGCTAGTATTTATTCCATCATATAGTACTTACCCGGCTATAGCTAATGGCTAATTGCCACAGGCATCAAGATCCAAATGACAAGAACCAAATATAAATTCAAATCCGAACCCTCAAACTCGAAATTCGAGGAAAAGAGATGTGAAATGAGAGAAAGATCACAGATACCCGATAGCTGATCGCTCACACCCGATCGGAATCTACTTCAGACTCAAAAATTATATCCCATGGTAAAGAACGGTTTGTTGCCGTAAGGCGAGCGCGACTCCTGCAGTACATCGTATTGGAGCATAAGGAGCAATGCACCGTTTCCCCCGGTTGGAATAGCTGCACCACCACCAATTAATAAGGAAGGAACAAATTGGCCTTTTAATTTTTCAGTAGGACTGTTATCGGCGTATTTTATAGAGCCCCAGCTATAATTAACTTCGGGTTGTGCCTGTATTAATATATAGGGAATAGGGTACACCCTGCCAAATATATTTAACCCTGTATAGCCTGACCTGGTTTTTGCTTCAACGCTACTCCAATAGGTTGTGTAGCTGTAATAATTAAAATTAATGCCGGCGCCTGCCGCAAAGTGTGTGTTAAACCTGTAGCCTGCCTGGGGTGAAACGATTATGGACGAAGTGTTGCTGCCAAATCCCAATCCAAAATTGCCTCCGAAAAATAATTTTGATTTATCGAATCCTTTGGATGATGGCTCTTCCGGTTTATCCTGTGCATACGTTGTTTGTGTTAGCGCTGTTGTGATCACTACTAACAGCATCATTATTTTTTTCATCAGTCAAAAATTTTACCCGCGTTTAAAATGTTATTGGGGTCAAATACTTTTTTAATACCCTGCATCAGTTGTAATTGGGTTGCGTTCATAACAATATCCATATAACTTTTCTGCACCAACCCTATACCATGTTCCCCGCTGATGGTTCCTCCCAGGTCCTTTACCAGTTCAAATAAAGCGCGTAAACCTTCAACCATCGCCGGTTCGGTTAAGCTGTTAGCGGTGTCTTCTTTTTTAATGCGGATATGCAGGTTGCCATCGCCCGCATGTCCATAGCACACAGCATGAAAATGATGCTTTTTGCCTAATGCTTTTACACCTCTTATAAGGGCAGGTAAAGCGGCACGTGGCACCACCGTGTCTTCCTCAATCATATAGCCTTTTATTTTTACGGCTTCTGCTACCTGCCGGCGGAGCTTCCACAAAGCGTTTTTTTGCTGCTCATCATCTGCAAAATAAATCTCTCCGCAATCATAACTTGTTAAAACTTCACTAATTGCTTCCATTTCCGCCATTAAAGTTTCCATATGGTTGCCATCCACTTCAATAATAAGATGGGCTTCCGTTCCGGCTGTTATAGGTATAGTGGCATCCCCGGTCATGCTGCTTACGATCAGCAATGCATCTATTTCAACCAGTTCAAGGGCGCTGGGCGTAAACCCTGCCCTGAATATGGCGCTTACGGCTTCGCATGCTTTTTCAAGCGACTGAAAGGGCGCCAGCATCAGCAGATCATATTTGGGAAGCGGGATCAGCTTTAATACTATTTTAGTAACAATGGCCAGGGTTCCTTCGCTGCCAATGATTAACTGGGTAAGATTGTAGCCGGTAACATTTTTAAGCACGTTGGCTCCCGTCCATATTATATCGCCATTGGGCAGCACAATTTCAAGGTTGAGCACATAGTCTTTTACCACCCCGTATTTCACCGCTTTGGGTCCGCCGCTGTTTTCCGCTATATTACCTCCTATAAAACAGGAGCCCCGGCTGGCAGGGTCGGGAGGATAAAACAAGCCTTTAGCCTTAACCGCATTCTGCAATACTTCCGTTATCACTCCGGGCTCGGTAGTTACCTGCAGGTTGCTTTCATCAATGTGCAGTATACTGTTCATCCTTTCGGTAGAGATCAATACGCCGCCAAGATGCGGCAGGGCGCCTCCGCTTAAGCCCGTGCCGGCGCCTCTCGGTGTTACCGGGATCCGTTCGGCATTGCAGATTTTAAGTATCTCACTTATTTCAACCGCTGTACGCGGCTTCAGCACTACTTCCGGAGGAAAGGATAAGGCCTCGGTTTCATCATGCCCGTAATGCAGCCGGGTTGCTTCATCCTCCAGCACATAAGCAGCGCCAACAATAGTTTTAAACCGATTGATATGTTGTTGTGTAAGCCTGGTTTTTTCTGCGAAAGCTTCCATCAGGGATATAATTTTTGCAAAAATCGGTAATCGCATGCATATTCCATAAACTATAAGCTACGCATCGGCAATACTAAAAAGCGGCAGCAAGACTTTTTGCTATGATGCCGGCGCATTCTTTTATTTGATCTGCCGTAATCACCAAAGGCGGCGCCAATCTTATTTTATCTCCATGCGTGGGTTTAGCCAGCAAGCCGTTTTCTTTGAGCTCAAGACACAATTGCCATGCCGCATCGGAATGTGTGTGCTGAATAACAATGGCATTCAGCAAACCCTTTCCACGGATGGTATGAATATGAGGAGAATTTATTTTTTTTAATTCTGATCGCAGGAGCGCTCCCATCTGGTCTGCATTTTCAGCCATTCTTTCTTCTTTTAAAACGGATAACGCTGCAATGGCAACGCTGCATGCGAGCGGGTTTCCGCCATAGGTAGAACCGTGTTCACCAGGTTGTATGGTAAGCATAATTTCATTGTTAGCCAATACCGCGCTTACAGGTAAGGTGCCCCCGCTCAATGCTTTTCCTAATAAAAGGATATCCGGCTTAACATTTTCGTGGTCGCAGCATAGCAATTTACCGGTGCGGCATAACCCGGTTTGAATTTCATCTGCGATAAATAATACATTGTTTTCTTCACAAAGCTGTTTTGCTTTTTTAAGATAGCCCTCATCCGGTATTACTACCCCGGCTTCACCCTGGATGGGTTCAACCAAGAAGCCGGCAACATTCTTATCCGCTAATGCGGTGGCAAGGGCAGCAAGGTTATTATAGGGAATAATTTCAAAGCCCGGCGTAAAGGGCCCAAATTGTTTGGCAGACGAAGGGTCTGTACTAAAGGAAATGACCGAAAGAGTGCGTCCGTGAAAATTACCGGCGCAAACAATGATCTTCGCCCTGTTTTCGGGAATGCCTTTTACCTTATATCCCCAGCGCCTGCAAAGCTTGAGCGCTGTTTCCACGGCTTCAACGCCGGTATTCATGGGCAGCACTTTATCATAATCAAAATATTGTGTTATAAATTGCTCATATGTTCCAAGGATATTGTTATGAAAGGCTCTTGAAGTAAGGGTGAGCTGTTGCGCCTGCAGCAGGAGCGCGTTAATGATGCGCGGATGGCAATGCCCCTGGTTAACCGCCGAGTACCCGCTTAAAAAATCGTAATAGCGTTTATCATCCACATCCCATACAAACACGCCTTTTCCCCTGTTAAGCACTACAGGAATGGGATGATAATTGTGCGCGCCATACTTTTCTTCAAGGGTTAAATAATACGTTGTTTTTTCAGTGAGTGATACAGTAGCTGACATAATAAATATTGTTTTAGGGGTTTAAAACAATTGGAATGATTAAATAATTTCGGATAAAAGCAAGGAATGCTGTTAGTGGCAGCGTTGTTAGCTAAGCAGGATAGCATGAAAGCTATTGGTGATCGAGAAAATCAAGGTTACGATCAAGAAAGGATAATATGTGTGCCCGGTTTAAGATAACAATAAATTGTGCTGCAAGATACGAATAGTTTGGAAGTTTGTAGGTTACAAGTTACAGGTTACAAGTTGCAAGGTGTGCATGCCTAAAATAGGTTGACAAAAAACAGTCACTTATGATGAGGCAAAT